>CAZXHW010000016.1:0-23637 GCA_964639915.1 uncultured Heliomicrobium sp. | reverse complement strand
CCTTACTCCGTTTATCCCTGACGCCCAATTGGTTCAGGGCGTTAAACCAGATCCTTCTACTGTCGCGATACAACCGGCTGTACCTCCACAACCTGCCCAAAGCGCTCAGGCACCAGTTGCCAGGGAAGAGTATTCCGGTCAGTTAACCAATCAGACCGATCCTACGCGCCGATACAATGCTAATGAACAAATGGTGGCGTTGTTGCCGCTGGCGAACATTCGCACCTTCGACGATCTGGCAACGCTGGCTGCTGGGGTTGCGCCGCCTCCGCAAGTTAAAGGTGTTGCCGGGCCTGGCATTGGCGCAGGCATTGGCACCGCCGGACAGTTTTCGGTCAATGGAGCGCGAGCCAGATCAAACAACTTCACGGTGGACGGTTCTGACAATAACGACGAAGACGTTGGCGTGCGGCGTCAAGGGTTTGTCGCACTGGTTCCGCAATCCATCGAATCGGTCAAAGAAATCCAGATTGTCACGCATCTGTGGGACGCCGAGCAGGGACGCAGCATTGGTTCGCAAGTCAACGCAGTGTCGAAATCCGGCACGAACCAGATTCACGGCACGGTTTACGACTTCTTCAATCATTCCGCGCTGAATTCGCGAAACTTTTTTGATTACTCGGCGAAAAATGCTCCGGCATATCGGCTGGACGCGCTGAAACCCGGCAGTTATGACAAGGGTCAGCCAACCAGCACAACTCGGGTCCCGGTCAGGTTGGATGGCCAGGAAGTCATATTGCCCAACCCTTCACAAGGCGAAGATCAGTATCAACGCAATCAAGGTGGCGGAACGATTGGTTTTCCGATTCTGAAAGATCGCACATTCTTTTTCGGATCGTTTGAACAGCAGAACATCAAATCCCGACAGGAAACTCATTTTTCCGTACCTAGCATCGCTCAACGAGGGTTTCTGGGATTCGGTGCGTCCGGATTCGCAACAACCGATCGTAAAAATAACCGACGGTTCTTTTTTCCAACATCCGTCGCTGGCGATTCGGTCTTGTCACTGTTTCCCTTCCCGAACAACCCAGTGGGACCTTATGGCGAAAACACATTGACTCAAGTGCTGCCCGCCGATGCCAAGGCGACAATTTACTCCTTGAAAATAGATCACAATTTCAATCTATTTGAGCAAGCAACACATTCGTTTACAGCTCGATACAATTTCACTGACGATAGCAAACAGATTCCGGCGGTCGGTGGAGCAATGTTTTCCGGTGTTGTGCCCAAAGTCAGAACGCAGAATCTGTCGCTGTTTCTTTCCAGCCAGTTAGCGCCTGCGCGCGCAAATCAATTTCGAGCCAGTTACGGACGCACAGCACTGGCATTTAATGAAATGCGCGATTCGTACCTGCAAAAACCCTTTTATCTGCAAAATGAATCGTTTTTGCTCAACGCAAGGCCAACCGGGAATCTTACAAATCCACAGATTTCACAGTCTAATGTTGATTACTGCCGCCTGTGCTTAGCGGGATCAACTACTGATCAAAGCTTGGGCCCCCTCGGGCAGATTCTAGTTTCGCCGTTCAGCCCGCTGGGACTGGATGTATATCTATTTCCACAGTCGCGGGCCAATAACACCATTCAGATCGCCGACACATTTAGCTGGTTTCGCGCTGAGCACAATTTGAAATTCGGTGGCGATGTTCGTCGCACTCAACTTAACAGCTCATTGAACCGCAACTACCGCGCGCAAGTTGTATTTGGCGGTTCCCCCGACTTGACGGAGCAATTCGATGAGGCGCCGATTCATAACATCAGTCAATCCGGGCCAACGCCCGGCTATTTCAGCGGAACGGACTTGGCCTCGCTTGGGTTGCCAACCGGATTATTCCAATCGCTGGCCATCGGGAACCCGAACTCAACCATTGGATTGCGGCTGTGGCAATTGAACTTTTTTGCGAATGATAATTGGCGCGTACGTCGTGGTCTGGCCCTGGATTATGGTTTGCGCTACGAACTGAACACGGTGCCGCACGAAGTAAATTCGCGCATCGAAAATACCTTTGCGTTAAACGATCTGCCAACTGCCGACCCCTCGCTCAGCGTTCGTGTCGGCTACAGCCCACTCTTAAATACACAGGATTTGCTCAACTCTTACAATGCGACGATCAATTCACTGCGACAGACCTTCAATGGGCGTGATTCCATCTTCGATCCGGATCGCAACAACTTTGGAGGCCATATTGGCTTCGCATTTGATCCTTTTGCTGGAAGCAGCGGCCAAATAGGTAAAACGGTGATCCGTGGTGGTATTGGAGCGTATTACGACCTGACGTTAGGCAGTGTTGTCAGCCAATCACGTAACGTTTTTCCGAACTTTTTACCGTTCAACGCAGACGCAGGATCGTTCCCTTACTTTCAAAAATTCTTCTTTGCTGGTGGCGAAAGCGGGTTACTGACAATTGCCAACCCTATATTTATGCCGGTTGATGTTGTCAGCCAAAGTGGCACTACCTCCTCTTCACTAATTCAAAACGGTAAGCTCAATTCCATTCAATTGCCAGCCGGCGCTCTTCCTCAAGTGTTAGGCTTGTTGTTCAACCCCTCTGTGGCTAACCCGATCTCCAATGGGACGCGGTTACCATCTGGTGGCGGACTGGCTTACACGCTGCCAGCCAACGACCTGCGCTCGCCGTACACGCTGCAATACAACTTGCAGATTGAGCGTGAACTGGGGAACGATTTTCTGTTGAACGTTGCTTACGTCGGCACGCGAGGCGTCAAGCTAACGCGGTTTCGAACTCCAAACGGTGGAGCGAATTCGATTACCTTGCCCATTGATCCCTTAGGATTAAACGCCAATCCGATTCTGGCAATCGCACTGCCGCCGTTGAGCAACTTTGCCACCAAGCAATATCAACGACCGAATCCAAGCTTGGGCGCTTACACCGTCTTCGATTCATCGGCGGCGTCGAATTATCATTCGCTGCAAACGTCTATCACCAAACGGTTTTCCCAAGGGTATCAGTTCACTGGAGCCTATACCTGGTCGCATGCAATTGACGACGTATCCGATGTTTTCGATGTGGGCGGAGCATTTGTGTTTCCGCAGGACGACCGCGCATTGCAGCTTGAACGAGGCAACGCCAGTTTTGATATTCGCCACCGGGTTGCGATCAGCTTGATCGGCAACGTGCCCTTCACCGGTCGTTTCAATTCCGCCAAAGGCGCGACAGGAGCGTTGCTGGGCGGCTGGCAATTCTCTTCGTTCATGACGTATCAAACCGGCCAGCCGTTCACGGTTAATACCAGTCTGGATGTGAACCGTGATGGTAATTTGACTGACAGAATTAACACATTGAATGGTTTGACGCTGCTGGACGACCGACAAGTGAAGCTGCAGTTGGGAACGACTTCCGTCCTGTTGCTAGCCCCGCTGGGCACAAACGGAAGTATTGGCCGAAACACGTTTCGTGCAAGCGGCGTTGCCAGAACCGATCTGGCCATCGTCAAGAATTTTCAATTGGGCGGCAGTCATTACATCGTCTTCCGCACCGAAGCGTTCAATCTATTCAATCGCACGCACTTCGGAATTCCGGTGCGGATTCTGGAAGCCCCAAGCTTTGGGCGTTCGGTTGATACACAGGTTGGACCACGACAGATACAGTTTGCTTTGAAATACGTTTTTTAGGGTAGTCAGAATTTTGAGTCCCGAATTCCGACTACTGACGACTCAAAAATTTACACTTAACGGAGATATTGCTTTTTATGAGTTTGATCGAAAAGGTTCATGCACGTGAAATCCTCGATTCGCGTGGAAACCCGACTGTCGAGGCTGAAGTTTTGTTGGATAGCGGAGTGATTGGCCGAGCCGCAGTGCCTTCGGGCGCTTCGACTGGCGAAAACGAAGCCGTCGAATTACGAGACGGCGACAAATTTCGTTACCTGGGGAAAGGCGTCAAGCTGGCGGTGGAAAACGTCAACAAGAACATCGCCAACGCTCTGGTGGATAAAGACGCGTTCAATCAGGCCGAAATTGATCGCTTGATGATTGAATTGGACGACACACCGAACAAATCCAAGCTGGGCGCAAACGCGATTTTGGCGGTTTCAATGGCGACGGCGCGCGCAGCAGCGGCTGATCTGGATATTCCGCTGTATCGTTACATCGGTGGAACCAACGCCCGCACATTGCCGACACCAATGATGAACATCATCAACGGCGGCGCGCATGCTGACAATAACGTGGACTTCCAGGAATTTATGATTGTTCCGGCGGGCGCGCCAAGCTTTACCGAAGCGCTGCGCTGGGGCGCCGAAGTTTTTCACACGCTGAAAGGCGTGTTGAAATCGCGCGGCTATTCGACCGCCGTTGGCGACGAAGGCGGATTCGCTCCCAGCCTGAAATCGAACGACGAAGCGATTGAAGTCATTCTGAAAGCCATCGAAGACGCCGGGTACAAAGCGGGTGAAGAAATCGCCATCGCGCTTGATCCGGCCAGCTCGGAGTTTTTCACTGAAGGTCATTACGTTTTCAAGAAATCCGATGGCCGCAAACTGACTTCGGCCGAAATGGTTGATTACTGGGTCAATTGGGCGAAGCAGTATCCAATTATTTCCATCGAAGACGGCCTGGCCGAAAACGATTGGGAAGGCTGGGGCACGATCACCGAACAACTCGGCGACACGGTTCAACTGGTCGGCGACGACTTATTCGTCACGAACACCTTGTACCTGGAGCGTGGCATCGAAGAAGTCGTCGCGAATTCGATCCTGATCAAGGTCAATCAGATTGGCACGCTGACCGAAACCCTGGATGCGATTGAACTGGCAAGAACGAACAACTACACCGCCATCGCTTCGCACCGTTCCGGCGAAACCGAAGACGCGTTCATCGCTGATTTGGCTGTTGCAACCAACTGCGGCCAGATCAAAACCGGATCGGCTTCACGCACAGACCGCATTGCCAAATACAACCAACTGCTTCGCATTGAAGAAGAACTCGGCGAATCGGCCCGGTACGGTGGTTTTGCGTCGTTTTATCAGCTTGAGCTGGGTCAGTTGAACTTTCCAGTGAAATTGAAATCAGCTCGTCGTTAATGACGAAAAGCGGGGTTCAGCTTTCAGCTTGCAGATTTCTCGAACAAGCATTTGAGAGCCGACAGTCTGAGAGCTGAACTCCAACAAATTGTTTACAGCCAATCACCTGTGTGCGATAGTGCGCTCCGCAATCGGGCGAAAAAGTTCATCTTTGAAAGTCAAAATTCCCGTCCGCAGCCATCGAAAGGTCATCAAAGACCTACCCCCCGTTCATCAATCAGGAGAACAATTGAATGCCAATCATCATCAGGATATTTGTCGGTTCGCTTGCTCTATTTCTGGCCGTTTGCTTCATGAACAGAACAGCTTCGGCACAAGACACAGTGACCGGAGCTTTTGAAGGGACTGTAACCAACAGCGTTACGGGTCAGCCCATCGAAGGCGCAACAGCCGAAATCACAAACGTCGAAACAGGCATTATCGTTACCAAGCTGACCGATGCGCGCGGGAGGTTTTATCAAGGCTTGCTGTTGCCGGGTTTGTACAAAATCCGCGTGACGATGAACGGGTACGTACCGAATGAAACCTTTCAGCGACTGAAAATTGCGCGCACTGGCGAAGTCGTCCCTGTTCCAGTCAACCTTGACCCGGTAACAGTTGCAGCGACTCCGCCAACGACAGCTCCAACAACACCTCCGGCGACTCCACCACCAACGGGAACTCCGACCCCGACGACAACTGCACCGCCAACGACACCCGCACCAAGCCCTTCGGCTGCGGCAGCGGCAGCGTCCGGCAATGAAGTCCGCAGCTCAATCAACACCCTGGACGCGCGTCGAAGCGGTTCATATAGCGAAAACGAAGTCACGGCATTTCCTCTGGGAGGAACGACTTACACACGATCCTTCGACGAACTGGCTCTGCTGTTGCCGGGAGTCGCACCGCCTCCGCAAACGCTTGGCAGCGTCGCTGGACCGGGACAAGGCGCAGGCGTGGGAACTTCAGGACAATTTGCGGTGAATGGGCTGCGGTCGCGCGCCAACAACTTTACGGTGGACGGTTCCGACAACAACGACGAAGACATTGGCGTTCGGCGCCAGGGATTTCTGTCACTGATTCCGCAACCGATTGAATCCATTCGCGAATATCAGGCGATCACCTTGCTAGCTCCGGCGCAGTTTGGGCGCAACTTCGGCGCGAACGTCAACGCGGTATCGAAATCCGGTGGCAATCAGTTTCACGGCAGCACGTACGGCTTTTTCAATTCCAGCCAATTGAATGCGCGCAATGTTTTCGATTCAGCCAATGGAAATGCTTTAACGCGAGTCACAACCGGCAGCGGCAACACGGTGTTAATGGATGGCCAGACGCTGCAGGTTCCCAATCACAGCGGCGGCGAAAATTCGTTTACGCTCGGCCAGTTTGGCGCAACGCTTGGAGGCCCGATCCGGCGCGAAAGCACTTTTTTCTTTCTTTCGACCGAAGGTCAAAAGCTTAACGCGACACAAGAAGAAAACTTCATCGTCCCAACCATCGAACAGCGCGGCGTTTATGGTTCAGGAGCGACTGGCCTGGATCGCGATCCCTTCAATCCCAGCGTCGCCGTCAGGACGCGCCCGACCAACGCCAGCGGAGATGCGTTTTTCAGCCTCTTCCCTTTCGCGAACAATCCAACCGGCGTTTATGGACTCAACACCTTCACGCAGGTTTTGCCATCGAGCGCGCGCGGCATCGTCGCTTCGGCAAAAATTGATCACAACTTCAAACTCGGCGGACGAACGCAGAGCCTGACTGGCAGATACAACGTGACAGATGATTGGCGGCAAATTGGAAAAGTGGGCGAAGCAATTTTTTCGTCTCTCAAACCGGAAGTGCGAACGCAAAACCTGTCGCTGTTTTTCAATAGCCAGGTAAATGGATCGGGCACATTATTTAATCAGGTTCGGCTTTCGTATGGGCGAACGCGGCTGCGTTTTTTGGAAATCCGTCCCTGCACTGTGACAGACGCTGCCTATTCAAACGATTGCCTGTTGGGTAGCGAGCGGTTTCCAAACCAGCCGTTCTTGCTCAATCGGACATCAACGGAAAACCTGACGCAACCGGGTAAGCAGACGACGTATCAACGGGTCGTCTTCGGTCCCAACGCCATTCATACCGAAGACGATCTGGGGCCGCTTGGTCAGGTGCATATCGCAGGCTTCAGTCCGTTGGGCGTTGATGTGTACAACTTCCCGCAGCGCCGCGTGAACAATACGTATCAGGTTGCGGACGTATTGACCGCGCGCATCCGCAATCACAGCCTGGCATTTGGCACCGACATTCGCCGTTCGGAGCTAAACAGCAATTTGCTTCGATTGACGCGGCCACTGGTCACGTTCAACGGATCGCCAGCGCTGATCGTCAATCGCCCCTTCAAACCTGAAGACCTGGCGGCGACAGGCGTTCCCAGCAATTTCTTTTTGACGTTGGCAAACGCAAGCAATACCTCTACCGACGCTGTCGGCGATTTAAGCCTGCGGTTTTATCAGTTGAATTTTTTCGCGCAGGACGATTGGAAGGTTGCCAAAAACCTGAGCCTGGCTTTTGGTTTGCGGTATGAAGCCAACACGACACCTCGTGAATTGAACCAGCGCATTGAACAAACATTCAGCAATGCATCGCTTGGGTTGGTTCCGGGCTTGCAGACCTTCACCGGTAACCGCAGAAAGATTTTCGAGCCGGATGAAAACAACTTTGCACCGCGCGTCAGCTTCGCGTATGCATCGAATTTCTTTGGAAAGGACCGCACGACCGTCTTTCGCGGTGGTTTCGGGATGTTTTTTGATCAGATTCTGGGTGCAGTCGTCAGCCAGTCGCGCAACGTGTTTCCAACCTTTGTGCCACTCAATTTCGGCGGCCTGTTTGCACAAGACAAAGAAGTCGCGCTGAGTTTCGTCAATCCTGTAACAACCAGTTTGCAAGGTGTGCCGCTGGTCAGAAATGGAAATCAATTGAATCTGCCGCTCAACGCAGGAACGGTTAATTTGCTGAATCAGAATTTCCCTCCGGCATTTGGACTGACGTTGCCAGCACAACGGCTGACGCTTCCGAACGCGCTTCATTACACGTTCGCCTTTGAACAGCAACTCGGCCGCGACCTGACGTTTTCATTGGCGTACGTCGGAACCACTGGTCGCAACCTGCTGCGTATCACGACGCCGAATCTTGGCCCGGCAAATAACATTGCGCCAACTCGTTTTGTGGCGTTGCCCGGCGAGGGCAACATTCCCGGCGAGCCTGTATTTTTTGGCCGCATTTGCGTTCCGTCGGTCGCCATTGCGCCCAGCCAAACCCAACGTCCTTGTCCGGGCAGACCGCAGCCGGGCATAGGCGCGGTGAACATTTATGACACTACAGGCGAATCGCGCTTTGATTCCCTGCAAGTGGAAATGCGCGGACGGTTTGCCAGAGCCTTGCAGCTTCAGGCTTCCTATGTTTTCTCGGACGCGCGCGACGATGTTTCCGAAGCATTTGAATTGGCAGGCTCTTCTTCCCTGCCGCAAAACAGCATCAATTTCGCAGGTGAGCGCGGCCCGGCCAACTTCGACATTCGCCATCGCGGAACCGTCTCGGGGATTTACGAAGCAGATCTGTTAAAGGTAAAATTGTCGGGGATGGCCTGGCTGCTTAGTGGAATGCAAGCTGCCTTGATCGGTCGCCTGCAAACCGGCCAACCATTCACCGTCAACACCGTTTATGACGTGAATCTGGATGGAAATCTGACCGACCGACTGAACAGCACCAGCGGGTTGACGGAAACCGGCGATGGCCGACAACCGATCACAGTGCAAACGACGAATCTGATCGGATTGTTAGCTCCCACAGGCAACGACGGAAACGTTCGGCGCAACTCTTTCCGCGCAGGGAGCTTGATGACGTTTGATCTGGCCATCAGCAAAGCAATACAGTTTTCCACCAGCAAACGTCTGGTCATTCGCACGGAACTGTTCAATTTGTTCAATCGCGCCAATTTTGGAATCCCTGTCCGATGGTTGGAAGCGCCCGGTTTCGGAAAAGCGGTCAATACGGTCACGCCAGGCTTTCGATTGCAGCTCAGCTTGAAGCTGGAGTTTTGAGAGAAAACGAGACGTTCGCGGATCATTGGATTAACGCATAGGCACAAAGACGCAAAGTAGTTTTCGGCCTGGCTACCTGGGACTTGGCTGTCTGACAATGTATTGCTCTTTGCGTCTTCAAACCTTTGCGTTGAAAGTAGTTTCTTTGTTTGGGAGTTATCATGCAGTTACGCCTTATCGCCTTATCGCAACGCCCCGCCAGAATTTCCCTAACTCTTCTTGTTCTTCTTACCGTCGGTTTGATTGCGGCGCGCTTGCACAGCGCCAGCGAACTGGAACTCAAAACAGTTGCGGTAACAGCAGCTCCACTGGTCGCGGGGAAAGCTTTGCCCGCCACGCGCGTGCAACATACGGCGACCTTGTTGCCGAACGGCAAATTGCTGGTTGCTGGAGGCAGCAGCAATGGCTCCGACGCCGGAGCGACAAACAATGCGTTTCTGTACGACCCAAAAACCGGCGATTGGATAGAAACCGGTGCATTGAGGTTTGCCCGCAAAGGCCATTTCGCCGTCTTGCTGCAAAACGGCAGAGTGCTGGTTGCCGGAGGAAAAAGCGGAAACAGTTTTTTGAGTACGGCGGAAATTTATGATCCTGTCAGCGGGGCGTGGACGCAAACCGGTTCGATGACCAGAGCGCGCCACCGGGCGGCGGCGACTTTGCTGGCTTACGCTTCAAGCAGTGGCGGCAATTCGCGCAACGGATTCGCGCTTGCGGTTGGCGGCGAAACGGATGGCGGCGCGGCGCTGGACACGGCAGAATTTTTCGATCCCACAAACGGAATCTGGAAAGCGACCGGCAACAAGCTCATTCGCCCGCACATTGCTCATAGCCTGACACTGCTTTCCAACGGAGACGTGTTGGTTGCCGGAGGTTATTCAGCGGCGAACGAACCGGTAACAACATCGGAAATTTACGACCCGCTAAACGACAAATGGCGCGTGACCACAAGCATGAAAACTGCGCGTTACGGTCACAGCGCAACGCTGCTGACAAACGGCAAAGTGTTGGTTGTCGGAGGCATTGGCGCTGGCGGCTCAGCATTGACCACATCAGAAACCTTTGATGTGCCAAGCCATACCTGGACAGCAGATCCCGGTAAACTGGCGACGGCGCGCGCTTTTCATTCGGCTTCGTTGTTACCAAACGGCTCTTTGTTTGTCGCTGGTGGTTTTGCCGGTTCGCAAGGTCAGGCGACTGCCAAAGCCGAACTTTATTCGTCCGGCCAGTGGACTTCCTCAGGTTCCTTTGGCGAAGCGCGCGGCTTTCACACAGCAACGATTCTGGCCAACGCGCAAGTGTTGATGGTCGGAGGCGCGCCTTCCCTGCCGCTTTCTTCGGCCTTGAGCAGCGTTGAAATTCACGATCCGGCGGTTGGCAAATGGCTAACACAAGGAAGTTCCCCAAACACGCTGCGCTACGACCACACCGCAACATTGTTAACCAACGGCAAAGTGCTGATCGCTGGCGGACGCGATTCGACGGGCGCGCTTAAGTCCGCCGAAGTTTACGATCCTGCAACCGACGTCTGGAAGCCAACAGCGGATATGAACATTGCGCGTGGCGATCACACCGCCACGCTACTCAGAAACGGCAAGGTGCTGGTAACAGGCGGTTCCAGCAGCAGCGGGACACTGGACACCGCCGAAGTCTACGATCCTTCGACAAGCTCTTGGTCGCTGACAGCGAACATCATGCCGAATAAACGAGCCGACCATACTGCGACTCTTCTGGCTGACGGCAAAGTCCTGGCGGTCGGCGGCTGGAACACTTCAGCGACGAACGTCATTCGCGGTTGTGACATTTACGATCCGGCGACCAATACGTGGACGACGGCGGGAACCTTGGTAACAGCGCGCAGATTCCACACAGCAACGATGTTGTTCGACGGCCGGGTTCTTGCCGCAGGCGGAGACACGAGCGCCGCGCTAAAAACTTCGGAGCTTTATGACCCGGCAACCAACAAATGGACACAGCAAACCAGCCAGATGCACGTTGGCCATTTTCGCCATACGGCAACGCTGTTACCCAATGGCAAAGTGCTGGTTGTTTCCGGCCTGCAATCCACGACCAGCGCGCCGTCCAGCTTTTCCGGCAGCGCGAATCTGTTCGATCCATCCAATCAGCAATGGACTTCGGTCACGGCGCCAGCCGGACGCGACGAACACACCGCGACGCTGCTGGCCAATGGCAAAGTGTTGATTGTCGGCGGATACACCATTCAAGCCAGCGGCGCAGGCAGCAATTCGATCAACAACGTGGACACCACAGAGCTGTACGACCCAGCTAAAGGCACATCAGTTCCGTTCAGCGACACAACCAAGATCACGTTTCCGCGCGACGCCCACACCGCAACGCTATTGCCGAGCGGCAAAGTGTTAATCGTCGGCGGACGCTCTCAGGTAACGGACGCAGCCGGAAGTCCTGTGGAAATGTTGATGGATAAAGTCGAGCTTTATGATATCGGCCTGGATGCTGTGCCAACGGTAGCTCCCGCACTCAACACCACAAATTGGAACGGCAGCGGCAATCCAATGTGCGCGACAGGCGTGCGCTTTCAAGGCGGCGGTGAAGCGGCTGGCGGAAACTCCACAGGTTCGAATGCGAATTATCCGGTCGTGCAATTGATGCGGCTGGACAACGAACAAACGTATTTTTTGACGCCCGATCCCAATTCGGCGCAATGTAGTTTCAAAGGCTGGACGAACAACAGCTACGCCTCGCTGACAGTTCCGGCAACGACTTTACCGGGAACAAACAACAACTTATTGCCGGGGATTGCGATGATGACCGTTTTCGTCAACGGAATTCCCAGTTCACGCGCGGTCATTCAAGCGCCGGGTGCAATAATACCCGGCGGCAGCACTCCGCTGGCCAATTTGTCTGGCCGTGTGTACACCATCGCCGATACAGGTCTGGCGGTGAATGTCGAGTTGCGATCATCAACTGGCGAAGTCCGAAACATAATTTCAGGCCCGAACGGCGAATATATCATCGAAGATTTGCCGACTAGAGTCGCTGACACGGACACCACAGGCGTTACGCCCAGCCAACTGGCAGTCGGCAGTCCCACCCAACAGATTACAATCAATGGCAGTGGCTTTACCGCAAATTCGCTGGTTTTTTTCAATGGGCAACAATCTGCAACGACGTTTGTCAACGCTACGGTGTTAAGAGCCAACCTTCCCGCAAACCTGCTGCAGTCGCCCGGAAACATCAGCGTCGTTGTTCAAACTGCCGGTGACACAACCGCGCCGGAAATCATTCAGGTGAATTCGTCATCGCCCAGCAGACCGAACATTACGGGCGTCAGCCCTTCGTCTGTGCCTGCCGCTTCAACGCCAATACCAATTACCCTGACCGGCACAAACCTGATCAATGGAACAACGCAATTGTTGTGGAACGGCCAAAGCCACGCATTCAACGCCGCCCAATCTACTGCGACCAAACTTGTATTTACACCAACCTCAGCGGAGCTAACCGCTGCACGCACGGTTTCGCTTCAAGTCATCAATGCCGGAGGCTCATCAAACATCGTCCCGTTCATCATCACGGATGCCAAAACGCCTGTCATCACGGGCCTGGAACCGCCATCCACGACGGTTGGAACGGCGCTCAGTTCCATCGCGATATTCGGATCGAATCTGATCAACTCCAACGGCACCACCGACGTGTTGTGGAACGGCCAAAGCCGCACGATTCTGACCAGCCAATCCACTTCGTCGCGGCTGGTGTTCGTGCCGCAAACTTTCGACTTGTCGCAAGCAGGCACAGCCACCGTCAGAGTACTGCACCGCACCGTCACACCGAACGGCGAAATTCTGACATATTCCAATGTTGTCACCTTCACCATCAACGCGATTCAAGGCCCGACCATTACCAGCTTGACGCCGACGGCAACGACAATTCCGATCACAGGCAGTTCGATTCCCGATCAAACTGTCGGAGTTATCGGAACAAATTTCGCCAGTAATTCCGCGGTGCGCGTGAATGGCAAAAGTGTTGCGACCAGTTTCGCCAGCAGCACACGCCTGAACGCGACTATTCCCGGAGCCTTGATCGCTTCGCAAACCGGATTGAATTTTTCGGTGTTGAATCCGACGGTGAATCTGACGTCGAACGTGGTGGCCTTCCCGATCAACCAGACAACGCCAGGCACGCTTGGTTCCGTTCTGGCGTACCCGCTTTTCAGTTCAAGCTGCACTGTCGGAACGACAGCTCAGACCTGTTCGTCAAACACAACGATCACGTTGACCAACACCAACACGCAGCAAGCTGCGCGCGTTCGCCTGTTTTTTATCGAAGGGCTAACAGGAATTGCCACCAGCACGATCAAAACCATCAACGCGAACCAGACCTTGACCATGCAGGCTTCTGAAGTTTCACCGTCAAAAACTGGCTATATGTTGGCGGTGGCGATCAATGGCACGAACTGCCCAATCGTTTTCAATTTTTTACGCGGCACAGAAACTGTGAACGGGGCGGGAGGTTATTCCGGCTCGGTCAATGCAATCCCGGTCAGCGGAATTGCTGCACCGACAAGTTGTGGCATTTCGACAACGTCAACCACGTTAAGCTTTGACGGAACAATGTATGGCCGTTTTCCCAGCCAGATCACGGCGGATGGTGTGACGACTTCCAGCCAGTCCGGCTCGACACTGCTGGTTGCCAATGCTGTAGGAGGCAATCTGGCTGGCAGCAATCGCGCCAGCAGTATTAGCTCCTTGAACGGGGCCGTGCTTGATTCCGCGCTGAACACATATCTGTACACCGACAACCGAAACTCGTCGCAAATTGCAGCCGAATTGAATTCGCGCTACCCGCTAACGTCGCCGCGCTTCGATCAAATCGTCCCCGCTGGTCAGGTCGGGAAAATGACGATGTTTGCTAGTCCGGCAATTTTTGGAATGACATTGACCAAGACAGCCTCGGCAAGCGTGGCATCGTTGATGCGCACGGTGGCTTTCAAAAACGCCACGCTGACAATCCCAGTCAACAATACCTTCGTTATTCTTTTTGGCGATCCAACAAACACAACGATTGCTGGCGTAAATACGCCGCCAACCTCAACCACGGGAACTACCGACATAAACCGGTTCCTCGCCGCCCGTGATCCCATTGTTTTCCGTGGTTCAACCCCGGATCAGCCAAGACAAGTCGCATCAAGCGATCCCCTTGGCAATCAGGAAGTTCAGCTTGCTGATCAATCATTTCAGCAGCAACAGCCTGGCGCAGCAATCACGTACACCATCACGCCAAGCGGCAAAATTCCCACGGGCGAAGCGATAGAGTTTTTGCCTGCATCAAGAACCATCACGCTTGGCAGCAGCGGCCCTGCATCCTTTGCCGCTGTCGCCGCCGAACCATCGCAAACTACCGTTGACGCCAGTTTTTGCGGCAGAACTTCCGTAGGATTGAAAATCGGAGGCGGAGTCACGATGCCTGTCGGATACGCTTCGGAAGTCATTCCGGTCAACCTGCATCTGACAAACGCAAAAGCTTCGGGTTGTTCGTTGCCAGCCGACATCAGCACTAACAACGGCGCGGGCATATATTTGGTTGATAATGCGGTTTTGATTCCCAAAGTTTTGGGGCTCGAAGGCAGCTATCAGATTACGCCGACTGATGCGCGCTTCGATTTCAACTACCAGCCTGTTAGCTTGCCCGAAGACCCAGCAGGAACCGTTTTGGCTCCGCCGCTGATCGGCACATCTTTGGGGTGGAACTTCAACGCTTATGTAGTCAATACCTGTCCGGCTTCGATCACGGCCACGGCGAACGGCGAAACCAGCTTGCAAGTTTGCGAGGGCCAGGCAATCAATCTGGATACGCCTGTGGTTCCCGGAGCGACCAGTTACACCTGGACGTTCCCGAACAATTCCATGACTGCGGGACGAACCCCAACCATTGCCGCTGCGACGCTGGCCAATTCGGGGACCTATAAAGTCCAGGTTGCGACTCCGTCGTGTACAACACCTGTTGAAACAACGATTCAGGTGACGGTCAATCCGTCTGCCACCTCCAATGCTGGGACGGATCAGTCTCAATGCAAAGCCGCCAATGGAACGACAGTGTTCACCTTGAACGGAACTGCATCTTCCGGAGCTTCCACCGTCTGGGCAGTGACCGGTTCCACCGGCGATGCAGCAGCAGCGATCACCAACATTGGAAGTTTGACTTCGACGGTGAATGTCACAGGAAGTGGCAGCGTCACCTTGCAACTGACCGCCGCCAGCCCAGCCGGTTGCGACATTGCCAACGATCAGGTTGTGCTGAACGTTTCTCCCGGATCCGGCGCCAGCATTACGACGCAACCCGTCGCCCAATCAGTTTGCCTGGGAACGACGGCAAACTTTTCCGTCGCAGCCAGTGGAACCGGGCTGGCGTATCAGTGGCGAAAGAATGGCGCGAACATCAACGGTCAAACCGGCACTTCGCTTTCCATTCCGAATGCGCAACTCAGCGATGCAGGAAATTACGATGTGGTGATTACCGCTGGCTGCGGCCCGTTAACTTCCACCGCGGTCGCGCTAACCGTCAACAGTTATGAAGGCGATCTTTCGCCCAATGCGAACGGCGATTGTCAGGTGACAATGGCGGATTGGGTTCGCGTCGGAAACATCATCAGCGGGCTGGTTGCTGGGCTCAGCGCGGAGGAACTGAGGCGCGCAGACAGTGCGCCACGAAACACGCTCGGCAATGGCCTGTTAACCGTGGGCGATTGGGTGCAAGCCGGCCGTTATGCCGCCGCGCTTGAGCCGCTGGCGCAGGTTGGCGGCCCAAGCGTAACGGCTCCGGCTTTTGGATTTGCGGCAACAGAATTCACAGGCAGTCTGGTAAAGCAGGTCAAAAACGTTGACGCCCGAACGCTGAGGTTAAGAACCGAAAGTCTTCGCGCAAGCAATCACACTATCGAAGTCGAGCTGGATGCGCGTGGTGAAGAAAACGCCGTTGGGTTCAGTTTGAACTTTCCCGCTGGCAATTGGCGGGTGCAATCGGCAAAAGTGTCAGACGAACTCAGTTCGGCCTCGCTGCTGATCAACCGCAGCGAAGTTAAAGAAGGCCGACTTGGATTCATAGTCTCGATGCCGATTGGGCAAAAACTTCCCGCCGGTAAACACAGAATTGCGATGCTGCGGTTTTCGCCAGTCACAGCGACAAAATCGCCTGAGCTTTCCGGGTTTAGCTTTGGCGATTCGCCTGTCAGCCGTGAACTCGTGGATGCCAACGCCGAAAGTTTGCCGCTGAATTTCGCCCGCGATGATTTCGCGCCGCTGACAGTTGTTTCCGCTGCCGACTTCGCGCAGCAAAAACTGGCTGTCGAATCCATCGCAATCGCGTTTGGCGAAAAGCTGGCGACCGGTTCATTCAACGCCAAAACGCTGCCGTTGCCGACTGAGCTTTCCAACACGCAAGTCATTATTCTGGATAGCCTCGGCGTTGAGCATTTTGCGCCGCTGTTTTCGACTTCCGCCGGGCAAGTCGTGTTTCTGGTTCCACCGGATGCCGCGCTCGGTTATGCGACCGTGGCAGTTCGAAACGGCGGCAATCAGTTTTCAACAGCAGCGGTTGAAATCGTCGAAACAGCTCCAGCCATTTTTACCGACTGCGGACTGCGGACTGCGGATTGTGGATTCGCTCCTGTAGCAGTCTTGCTCCGAACGCAAAGCGACGGATCGTTAAGCTACGAACCTTTGCTTCGTCGTGATTCACAACAACAATCTGCAATTCAAATCGGCTTCGGTGAAATCGATCAACTGATCTTGGTTCTGTTCGGTACCGGGCTGAGAAACCATCGCGACGAAATTACTGCTCGATTAGGCAATGTAACGCTGCCAGTGCTTTACGCTGGAGCGCAAAACGAAATGACCGGCCTGGATCAAGTCAATCTGGCGTTACCGCGCTGGCTGGCTGGAAGCGGCGAACAACTATTGAGACTGACGGTTAACGGCCAACCGACCAACCAGATTCGGATCTTAATTCGGTAAAAGTGCCTATGAAATCCATCCTCCAAATAACAATCGCTTGCCTGCTGCTCGCTTCGGCCTTTTGTCTGACGCCTGGAAATTCTTTTGCTCAGCGTCCAGCCAATTCAACCGACAAGCCTGAACTGATCCTGCAACAAGGCCACAGCGAACGCAGCGACGGACTGGTGTTCAGCCCTGACAACCGCTATCTGGCTTCGGCAAGCTCCGATTCGACAATCAGGATTTGGGACGCGGCATCGGGTAATGAGCTTCGCGTGCTATCAGGCCACACTGGCGGCGTCCGCTGCGTGACGTTTAGCGCCGGTGGCCAATTGCTTGCTTCGGGCGGAATAGATGGCAAGGTCAAATTGTGGGACGTGGCTTCCGGCAAAGAACTCACCAGTTTCGACGGCCACAAAGGCCGCGTTAACACAGTCGCTTTCAGCCGTGATGGCAAGCTGCTGGCTTCGGGCGGAATTGATAACGCCGTCAAAGTTTGGGATGTAACTGCAAAAACCGAAACGCGAACGCTGACCGGTCACACGGGTTGGGTGCTGGCTTTGGCCTTTGGCTCAGATAATCAAACGCTGGTTTCAAGCAGCGCTGATCAGACGCTCAAGCGTTGGAACGTTGCAAGCGGACAAGTCATGCAAACCGCGACACAACAGACACCGATCACGTGTTTGGCAGTCAGTCAAAACGGCGAATGGCTCGTGTCAGGCAGCAACAATGCGACAGTCCAATTGTGGCGGATGCCTCAACTTCGAGCTGAACCTGGCTTCAGTTTTCGATTTGATGCCGGTCGCCCGATCGCCGTCAATTTCAACGCAAATACTACTCAAGTCTTCGCCGTTTCATCGGAGAGAGTCAGCAAACGCTTTGATCTGGCTTCGCGTCTGGCGACGCCGCTATCAGCCGAACCGGAACGAACGGAAAAATACGAAGCCGCAGCGTTTAGCTCTGACGGCCAGCGGCTGGCGATTTCCGCAGGCACACGTGATCTGGAAGTTCACAGCTTCGACGATTTCGCTAATCCCATGATGCTGACCAGCCGCGCCAATTCAGTTCGCGCTGTCGCATTCAGCAACGACGGCAGATGGATGGCGACCGGCAATCAGGATACCAGCGCGACCTTGTGGGACGTGTTCGCCGGTCGAGCCGTCGCCAACTTTGCGGGCAACGAAGGCAGCATAACTTCGGTCGCCTTCAGCGCCGATAGTCAGTTGCTGGCCACAGGCAGTCGAGGCGGAATTGTTCGTTTGATTGAAGTCGTAGGCGCGCGCGAAATTCGCAAATGGCAGCCACACGATGGCGGCGTCAATGCGATGGTCTTCACCACCGATGGCAAACTGGTGACTGGTAGTTCTGACCAAACAATCAAAGTTTGGCCCATCGAAGTTCAAGGTGCTGGCGGCAACGCAATCACGACGCTGAAACAAACGAAAGAAATCAATTCGGTCTGCATAAGCACTGACGGCAAATTGTTGGCCTCCGGTTCAGCGGACGGTGTCATCAAAGTTTATGACACGGCCACTTGGCGCGAACTTCGTTCGCTGTCCGCGCATACCGGCGCTGTGTTCGCGCTGACTTTCAGCAACGACGGCAAAACGCTGGCTTCAGGCGGAGCAGATAAAGCAATCAAGCTTTGGCAAACCGCCGACTGGCAAACGACTCGCACAATCAACGATTCTGCCTCGGCAATTTACAGCCTGGCGTTTTCCGCTGACGACAAACTGGTCGCGGCTGGAAATTCTGACGGGATCGTCAAATTGGTGGATGCTGCGAATGGCTCAACGAAAGCGACACTAAGCGGAGCTTCGGGCAGCGCCAATGGCTTGAATTTCAGCGACGACGCGAACTGGCTGACTTCAGCCCACGACGATGGCAGCTTGCGAATCTGGTCAACCGAACGCAGCCAATTGGCAGCAACAGCTTTGTCGTTGCGCGAAAGCAGCGATTGGTTGGTAGTTACGCCAGAAGGTTTGTTTGACGGTTCGCCCGCCGCCTGGCCGCAGATTTCATGGCGCTTCGGACAAAATACTTTCAGCACTGCGCCAGTCGAAATTTTCTTCAACGAATTCTTCTATCCTGACTTGCTGGCGGATGTGCTAGCTGGCAAACGGCCTCAACCAAAAGAACAGATCGCGCAAATTGATCGCCGCCAGCCGAAAGTGAAAGTGCTGATTGGCAACGAAACCTCTGCATCGGCAAAACCTGTCCTCAATGAACGAACCGTCAACGTCAAAATTGAAGTCGTCGAAGCCGCAGCAGGCAGCGGCGCGCAAGACGTTCGATTGTTCCGCAACGGCGCGCTGTTCAAAGTCTGGCGAGGTGACGCGCTGAAAGGTCACGGCAGCGCAATGCTGGAAGCCCAAATCCCAATTGTTGCCGGAGAAAACCGGCTGACGGCATACGCCTTTAATCGCGATAACGTCAAAAGCGCGGACGCCAATCGCTTGGTGATGGGCTCTGAGGCTTTGCGCCGACGCGGCACAGCTTACATTTTGACTGTCGGCGTCAACCGGTACTCCAACCCGAACTACAACCTGAACTTCGCCGTGCCTGACGCTACGGATTTCAGCGAAGAGCTGCGACAGCGGCAAACCGCGCTCAATCGCTTTGCCAAAATCGAAGTCGTATCGCTCTTTGACCAGCAAGCCACCAAAGCCAACATCATCGCGGCAATTGAAAAACTGAAAACGACTCAGCCTGAAGACGCCGTCATCGTGTACTTCGCTGGGCACGGCTTGGCCGTCGAACCGCGCTTTTACCTGATCCCGCACGATCTTGGCTACGCGGGCAAACGCGAAAGCCTGACGCCAGCCGCGATGAAACAGGTGCTGCGCAACAGCATTTCGGATGAAGAATTGACTTCGCTCTTTGAAGGCGTCGGCGCAGGCCAATTGCTGATGGTGATTGATGCCTGCAATTCCGGGCAGGTGCTGGAATCCGAAGAAACCCGCCGAGGACCAATGAACTCAAAAGGATTGGCGCAACTGGCGTATGAAAAAGGCATCAGCGTTTTGACCGCTTCGCAGAGTTATCAAGCCGCACTGGAAAACAAGGAACTCGGCCACGGCTATCTGACCTTTGCCTTGATCGAAGATGGGTTGAAGCAAATGTCGGCTGACAACCGCCCGCGTGATGGCAAAGTATTGCTGCGCGAATGGCTGGATTATGCTGGCGACAAAGTGCCTCGGATGCAAGAGAAGAAATACCAAGCCGAGCGCGAGCGCATTTTACTCCGAAAGAAGGCTTCGCAACTTAAAGGCAGGGTCAAACCCGAAGCCCAGCGTCCACGTCTGTTTTATCGCCGCGAAGCGGATGCTCAGCCCATGGTAATTACCCAGCACCCCTAATTGAGTAGGAGCTTAGGCTTGCCAAAACTGACCAATGGTTTTAGGTTGTTTCTCGTGATGAAACTCGATCCCCAAAGTATTGGAAAAACGACTTCAGCAAGAGCAAGGAGGCGATAAGATGAGTACCGTTTCAACACTCGAAGCAAAAGACAAATTGAATGAGCTAATCGCCGCTGCTGGCGCGGGCGAACCACAGATTATTACTAAAAATGGCGTTGGGACTGCGGTGCTGATTTCTTACGAAGATTACCGTCGCCTGACGGCTCGCAAAAAGCCTCTGACTGAATTTCTGCTGGAAAGCCCCCTAAAAGATTCGGATATTGATCTTGATCGTTCACCAGCCGATGCAGGGCGAGCGACGCTCGATTTTGGTGCGGAGGCCGAATAGATGGCTTACCTGCTAGACACTTGCGTTTTGTCCGAATTCAAAAAGAAGCAGCCAGAACAAAAAGTCATTGACTGGCTGAATGCCCAAATCGAAGAAACTCTTTTTCTCAGCGTTATAACCATCGGCGAAATTCAGAAGGGTATTTCCCGATTACCTACCTCAAAACGGCAAGCGGAACTTGAAATCTGGTTGGAGGAGCTTGTTTATCGATATGACGAACGCCTGTTACCCCTCGATACCCAAATCATGCGTCAATGGGGACAGTTAACTGGTCCGCTACAAACACGGGGGCACGCTCTACCGTTGCTTGATTCGCTTATCGCTGCTACTTCACTGACGCACAATTTAGTATTGGTAACACGCAATGAATCTGACTTTGCGGCAACGAACGTCACCATTTTGAATCCCTGGGAATAAAGCCACCACCTTTTAGGCAATAAACTCAATGCTGCCGCCGTGAGAGCGTTCGATCAACTTCCGCCAGTCGCGTTCGGGCAAATTTCGACTCGGGTTTGACCTGCAATGCTTCCTGATAATGTTGTCGCGCAGCCATCAATCGTTCGCCGCTTTCCGCAATCCGAGCCGCTTCGACTAGCTTTTGAAACGTACGAAGCTCCGCAATCTTCACCGTCAGCACATCGCGTTCCTGGACTTTTTCGGACTGAAAGTAGATTGCTTCGTAAGCCAGAATCGCATCGTTGTAATCTTCCTTCTTCTCGTATTCCTGCGCCTGGCTGAGAGTCATCAAACCGCCAGCAATGTTTTTTTCAAGCGATGCCATTCGATCCATATTCGTCATTGCACTTTGCAAAGCAGGTTTCCCGGTGTACATCGAAAAGAAAACGGCTCCGGCGACGAAGCTGATTGCCAGTGCTGCATAAAGGATCGAATTTCTGGGCAAGTTGTATTTGGCGATCAGCGGGCCCAGGCGTTTCAGCACGCTATCATTTGTCTTGGAAACGGTTTGCGGTTGGGTGACGCTCTGATTGTTTGAAAACCTGGAGGCCGAAAACTCTGGCCACTTCTGGGCTTCAAGTGAGTTCATCGGAGTAAAAGGCGAAACAGGGGGCGTTGTGGCGTCGCCGAGTTCAAAGAAATTGGCGACGCGTTGAGGAAACAGATCAGGATCAGGTTTGATGATTGTCTTTACAATAGGTTTGATCGCATCGAATTTACGCACCTGACCTCGCATTTTCTTTTTGCTTTCCAGGGCCACAGGCTTCAGGCCCTTGATCGCAGCCAAAAACTCTGCCGCTGACTGATACCGGGCATGGGGCGATTTTTCCAAGGCCCGAAAGACAAGCGCTGCCAATTCCGACGATACATCCGGTTTCAATTTTGTGATCGGCGGCGGAGGCAATTCAACGTGTCCTTTTCGCACTTCCCAATCCGCGCCTTCTCTGGTCAGCGGAAACGGCAATCGTCCGGTCAGCATTTCGTAAAACGTCACGCCGACGCTGTAAATATCCGAACGCGCATCAATTTCGATTCCTCGCACCTGCTCTGGAGACATGTATTCCAGCGTTCCCGGATGAAACCCAAGCTGCGTCAACCGTTTCGAACCCGCCGTCTTTACGGTCCCAAAATCAGCGATTTTGACTTGCCCATTGCTGTCCAGCAGCAAATTTGCCGGATTGATATCGCGATGAATAATTCCCTGCTGGCGGTTTCCCTCTTCATCTACATAACGAAAGTTATGGGCATAACTAAGCGCGGAAAGAATCTGTCTGAACAAATACACGGCCTGTTTCGGAGCCGGAATTCCTTGATGATCCAACAATTCCCGCAGGCTGACACCGGAAACGTATTCCATCACCAGAAAGTAATTGTCTCTGGATTTGATAAACTCCAACACGCGAACAATGTTGGGATGATCAAGCTGGGATTGAATGAATGCTTCGCGGTGGAACCTGGCTTTCAGCACTTCCTGTGCAGATTCAGAGTACGATTCAAGCTGAATGGATTTGATAACGACTTCGCGCGGCAAATGCAGGTGGTGAGCGCGATACACTGTTCCCATTCCACCCTTGGCTATTTCGCCGACGATTCTATAGTTGCCGATGGCTCGGTCTAACATTTCAAGAACCTATGCTGGGGCATCGGTGGTGAGTTTCGCAACGCAGTATGAGGGCGCTGCCTTTCACGGAGGCACACGTACTTTACAGAATTAACCAGCCGTAGGCAAATATCCGACGCCATTCGCAGGAGAATCCAAACATTAATTCTCGAACACGCTCCCCTGCTTCCTAAAATTAAAGAACGGCAGTTTGGGGCTAGAGGTAATCAATCAGCGGCTGATTGCAATCGTTCGGCGATGATTTTGTACACTTGATGATTGAATGCTAGACCGACGTGAGTTCCCTGGACTTCGACGTTCATGGCCGCGTTGTCATTGATGCAGTAGCGCCAATCTACAATCCCATCCTTTTTTGTGAAAACAGCGGTATTCGGAATCGAAGCCGGAAATTCGACCTGGAGACTGGCAACGGCTGCACAGGAACAGAAGCCAGTATAGCAATCCGGCTCGCGCCCTTGGGTTTTGATTCGTATGCGTTCGCGAACCTGGTTGGCGGTGGCAAGCACCAGCGGATGTGAAGCGACTCCGCGAAACGGCGAACCAAGAGTAATCACCGAGCCGACCTGTTCCTGATTTCTGAACGCTGCTGCACGCGACAAAATCCCTCCCAGGCTATGACCGATCAAATGCACTTTGCCCCCAGTTTCCTGCGCGGCTTCGTGAATGGTTTCAGATAACTTTTGAACTTTGACTTCCAAACAGTCCGCGTTCCAGCCAATGCCGGACATATAGGCTTTGTAACCCAACCGCC
>CAZXHW010000015.1:0-24395 GCA_964639915.1 uncultured Heliomicrobium sp. | reverse complement strand
TCCTCAACAATTCGATTTGGCAGTGCAGACTTTGAGCCTACGCTTTGACCCCGATTACAAGCTGGCGGGAATCCCTCCTGGCACATTTGGTCAGGAGATTGCTTACCGCTTAGACGTGTTCGATGCTTGCGCATTACTATTTTTGCTCGACCAACCTCTTTACGCATTGTTAGGCACCGGCCCCGGACTTATTCCGTTGCCAGCATCCGAATACGTGCCACCCGGTATTTATAGTTTGATTTGGACACCAGAAACGGGAATCAATAGTCCTCCCTATCATGGCCCCCTGCTTGAAATAGGAAATGGCGGTGTGCTCAGCCTGATATTGTGGTTGATACAGGTGATCTGGTGCTGGAATGCGCTTAGGCGCTTATCTCATTTGTTTCCCAACTCTCGAGATGACAGTGGCGACGATTGGCGTTTTGGTGCGGCGATATTTTTAACTGGCGCAGTTTTTTACATAGTGCAAGTTAGTTACACGCCTTTATGGTGCGTCTTTCTGGCTACGGGTTGGGTTGCTTGTATGCATATGCAGCGCCTTACTTCCTCCAACCAAGGCTTAGCTGACTCCCCGGCTGCAATCAATCGCTATAGCCCAGCGCCCCAAGGAGCCAACTTGTAATGCACTCCACCATTCGCTGCGTCGTCCCAACCCTCAACAGCGCCGAAACTCTGGACACAACGCTGCTGTCGCTGCACAGCCAACAAAAAATCAACGTTGAAGTTGTCGTGGCAGATAGCGGCTCGACGGATGGCACATTGGAAATTTGTCAACGGTGGAACACACCCGTGGTTTATGTTCCACCGGGCAATATGTACCAAGCAGTCAATGCGGGCTTGAAAGCAGGCCAAAGTGAATGGCTGGCATATCTTAATTCTGACGATTGGATTTACCCTGATAGCTTTTCCCGGCTTATAGAACATGGCGAAGCCACGAATTCCGAGATAGTTTATGGAAATTGTGACTTTACGGATGGGCAAGGGCGCTTTGTATATTCCCTAGCCGCGTCACACCCCAAACACTTGTTGTCACTCTTCCGCAAACGGTGCATGGGATTCTCGCAACAAACCGCCATTTTTCGACGCCGTGTTTATGAACAATTGAATGGCTTTGACGAATCTTTCGTTTATCGTGGTGATGCTGATTTTTATATGCGCGCGCTTTTTGAACACACAACATTCGCACATTTGGATGGCCCTTCTGTCGCCTGTTTTCGTTTGCACGAAAAGCAATTCAGTAATCGTGGGCTGGCTTTGACCGAAGTCGAAGCTGAACGGTTATTTGGAAGATCAGAGATGAAGGCATCCATTGGTGATGAATTGATATTCACTGGATGGCGATTGAAAAACCTGCCGCACTATCTGATTCGCATTGTGCGTGAATCACTGCTAGCAAGGCGTCTGCGTTTTCCACGATCCATTGAAACATATACACATCGCTAATTAGCCTCTATTTCTAGCGGCGAGGTCGTTGCCTGCTTATGTACTGTGTGCTAAAACTTCGTGCGTTCCTAGAAAGTGATCCCCAATAAAAAATCACTTCCTCACAATAATCGTCTTGCACTTATGACTCCGAATTCCATCTACCACATCATTCAGCTTAACCGGCTAGTTAAAAACCACCGAGTGAAGTTTGCTGCTGTCCTCGCCGCGCATCATTTGAATCTACGCCACCTCTTTCTACGGTTCGATCCGGTGATGGCGTGCAATTTACGCTGCCAGATGTGCTACTTCAGCGACGACCAATTCCGCAAAGACAACAAGGGCATTTTCAAGCCGGAAGAGGTTGATCGGCTGGCGCGAATGTTTTTTCCCAAAGCCGTCCAATTGGTCATCGGCTGCGGAGCGGAGCCAACGCTGTACAAAAACTATCCCGATCTGGTGAAACTGGCGAAAGAATATCGAGTCCCTTTTGTCGGTCTCACGTCGAGTGGCCAGTTAATCACAGCCGAACAAGTGGAACGCCTGTTCTCTTATGGACTCAACGAACTCTCGCTTTCTGTTCATGGCGTCAGGAAAGAAACATACGAACGGTTGATGGTCAACGCGTCGTATGAACGGTTTCAGGAAGTACTTAGCCAGTTCGCGGCGCTAAAACAAACAAACAGTTCGTCTGGACCGCACCTGCGTTTTAATTTCACAGTCAATCCAGACAACCTTGAAGAGCTAGCTGACTTCTTCAAAGTCTATGGCCGTTACCCGATTAAAACATTGCAAGTGCGGCCAATTATGGACATCGGGCAAAGCGACTATCGCAATTTTGGATTGGGTCTTTGCTCTGAAACTTACAATCGAACCATCGAATCGCTGGCGAAAGAAGCGAAGGAGCGAGGCATCACTTTTCTCGCAAATCGCTACGATCCAACCTATGACGCCGAATCTGAAAACTACGGCAGCGTGATCCTTGATTCCGTCCACCGATACATTTCACCGCAGCGCGTTTGGCGCAACGATTTCAATTGGCGAGAAGAAACCTACGACGAATTCTGCCGCCGCATTGGGTGGAGCCAGCGCTTACGCACCGCTCTCTTTTCACACCGAGACGCCCTAACTTCCACAAACCCATTTAGCTACACGCTATCTGGTAGATATGACGTGAAGTTTTGAAAACTTTTCGCCGTCAGGATGATTTCAACTGGGCTACAGCCCAACCGCTCAGCCGCTTTCGTGTCGGATGAAACCAGGCGGGCAAAACAATCAGCGGAACAACAGTCAACGCCAATAAACCAATGACCAGCCACAAACCAACGGTGATTCGCAGTTGCTGGTAAAGGATCACTCCTGTTAACAACCCAACGATGCCCGGCATGATCAAGCGAAAGCTTTGCGGAGGCAGCAAGTCAGTGACAGGCACATCCCATTTACGATGATACGCAGCGATCAGCACAGCTCCACTGGCTATCAGTGCCAGTGCACTGGCGGCGGCGACTCCGAAACCTCCGAAAATTTTCCCAAGCGACCAGCCCAAAGCCAGATTCAACGTTCCCAGCACCAAATGGCTGGCAGTATTCCAACGTAAATCGCCGATCCCTAAATTCATAAAATACGCGGGCGCGCTGAGCAGATTTCCTAGCCATCCAGCGGCTAGCAACGCACCGCAAATGACGAAGCGGCTTTCGTAGCGTCCGATCCAAAGTTCGGAAACAATTGGCAGCGCAATAGTTAGCAAAGCAAATGACGGAACGCCGAAATAAAACAGCAGTCGGTACGATTCCAGGTAAAATCGTTGTGCGGCATCGGGCTTTTCTTCCTGCATACCCGCAATCACCGGAACCATCGCCTGATTGGCGGCAATGATTGCCGTGCGAAGCTGGCTGACCAATCGGCTGGCCATTTCGTAATAACCAACTAAAGCCGTTCCGCCAAAAGTCGTCAATAAACTTTTCGTCAATGGATCGTGCAGCAGGCTGACCAGCCAGACGATTTGCGCGTTCAAGCCGTACACCATCATTTCCCGGAAGGCTTCAAGCCGCCAGCGAATCGGCAACCAATCCAGCCGGTTCAAAATACGCCGCAATAAGACCCAATTGATTGCCAGAAAAAGTGCGGTTTGCACGACGCGCGCATAACCCAAACCGATCAAACCATGGCCTGTCACCAGCCAGTAACACAGCGCCAGATGAAAGGCTTCGCCCAAAATGATTAGCAGACTACGGGCAGCAATTCGCTGGCAACCGTCGAGCGCGGATTGAAAAACGCCGGCAACCGAGCTCAGGCAAAGATACGCCAGCGCGTAAGGCAGCAACTGTCTCGCCGCCGCCAGGGCGTCGCCGTTCAACAATTGCGCCAGGCCCCATTGGAGCAACGGATACGCCGCCATTGAAATCAGCGCCGTTAACGCGCCTGCTGAAATTGCGGCGGTTTCAACCACGTGGGCTGCTCGCGCTTCGTCGCCGCGAGCCAGATGCGCGGCCACGTATTTCACAACGCTGGCCGAAAACCCCAAGTCACCCGCGCGGGCGGCAACCGCCGCCGCCAATGTCAAAGACCACACACCCAACATTTCAATGCCAACGGCTCGCAGCAGAAATCTGTACAGCAGCCAAAGTAAAACACTCAGCACTAAAACCTGTACAACTGACATTCCAGCATTGATGAACAAACGCCGCTGGGCCATCAGGCCTCCAGGCTCTCATCGGTTGCGCTGAAAAGCAGGTTGCTGCCAACAAAGTCGAATTTCCGGGAAGTCGCCAGATGCAAAACATTGTCGCGTCCGATTTCAAATGGTTTGTACCCGAAATTGCTCAGCCAGCCGATCAGGTCAGCGGTTTTCGGAACGCCCTTCAGGCCGAAATCTCCGGTTTCTAAAATGATGCGCGGATGATCGCGCTGTATCGTTTGCTCTAATCCCTGCAAAACGTGAAGCTCTGAACTTTCGGCGTCAATCTTGACCAAATGCACGGCCTTCAGTCCGCTTTCGAGAATGACGTCATCGGCTTTGCGCGCGCGCGCCTGAAACTCCTTACCCATGCGGTTCTGGGTTTCGCTTTCGCGCATGCCGAAAGCCGAGTTGAAAGCAGAGTATTGCAACCCGAAATCGCGCAGCGTCAATTGCGTTTCGCTGCTGAAAGCGGCGCAGTTTTGAAGCAAAACATTTTCGTTCCCGACAGTGTTTCGCATCAATTGACCGAAAGTGTCCGGCGTCGGTTCAAAGGACAAAACCCGTCCTTCGTCCCCTACCAGTTCCGAACCCAGCCGTGTGAAAAATCCAAAGTGTGCGCCAATGTCCACAAAATTCATGCCCGGTCGCAATACGCGAAGCATAAAGCGGCAAACGTCTTCTTCAAAAAAACCGTAGCGCCAGATGGTCATGGAAATCAGTTCCGGCAGCACCACCAGGATCGGCTCTCCCCAAAACGTCATGGCCGAAACTTCCGTTGTGCCGCCGGTCCATTGCATTAGCTTCGGAAAAATCATCTTCCGTGGACGGCTCAAGGTGCGCGACACGCGTCCAGCCGCCATAGCAGTCGCAGCGGCAGTCAACCGTTCAGCCAATCGCGCATATCTGTCATTCGCCTGTGATAATTCCATGTCCACTTTTCAGCTATTTCAAGAACACCGCGTCAATGTAAACCACTTCACCAGTAACCGAATACGTCTGCTCCAGGTTTCCGGCGTACCGGTAACCGTGCTCATTCAGCAACAAAGCCAGTTCGATAAACGACGGTTGTTGGTCATAAAGCTTAAACAGGTTGATTTCGACAATGCAGGCCCTGGCTTGTTTCAGGGAGTTTGCTGCCCCGCGGATCACTTGTCGCTCGTAACCTTGGGTATCCAGCTTGATCAAAATTTCCGGCTGCAACAGTTGGTCGCCCAGTGCCGCATCCAGCGTCGTCAATTTCACCGTAACCGAATCCTGCGATTGGGTTTGAGGATAAAGCTGATTGCAAACTTCTGTCGTTTGTAACAGCGAGGACGAAGGACTGTGTTCAACGTGGCGAAACATGGTGGCGCTGCCTTCTTTGTCACCAAGTGCAAGGTTGAAAACTTGCACCCGCCCAGACTGCGTGTCAGCCCAGCGCTCTAACTCGGCGAAGGCTTCAGTCAGAGGTTCAAAACAAAAGATTTTTGCCTGGGGGAAAATTCGATTGATGTGAGCAGCAAATTGACCTGTATTCGCCCCAATGTCCAGAACTGTGCAAATCGGCAAATGCCGCAATCCCAACAATGTATGGCCCGGGTTCCGGTTCGCTTTTGAAACATCCAGCCCGGCCAACCCAAAAGCGCCCTTGAACATTGCGGTCAAGCTGCCGTACATCGAAGCCATCTTTTCCTCAAGCCTTGTTGTAAAATTCCGTGATCTTTTCGGCCACGTATTGCTGCTGTTCGGCAGTCAGTTCGGGATAAATCGGCAACGACAGGCATTCCAGCATGGCTTGTTCAGTGTTCGGCAAATCACCGCGTCTGTAACCCAGAAACTCAAAACACTGTTGCAGATGCAGCGGCACAGGGTAGTAGACTTCCGAGCCTACGCCAGCGGCTTGCAGATGCGCTTTCAGTTCGTCGCGGCGCTGGCAGCGAACGGTGTACTGATGAAAAATGTGGAGGCCATCTGCATGCACTTTCGGCGCGACAATTTCTGTCAGCCCGACAGACGTAAACAATTCGGCGTAACGCGCAGCATTTGCTCTGCGACTTTCAGTCCATTGATCCAGATGCCGCAGCTTTACGCGCAGCACAGCGGCTTGCAATCCGTCCAGACGGCTGCAAATACCGACAATCTGGTGGTAATACTTCGGCTCCATCCCGTGAACGCGCAGAATGCGGAGCTTCGCCGCCAGCTCGTCATCGTTTGTCACCATCAAGCCGCCATCGCCTGCTCCGCCAAGATTCTTTGACGGGAAAAAGCTGAAACAACCAACCGCTCCCATCGAACCCGCGCGGCGTCCCTGAAAATCAGAGCCGATGGCCTGGGCAGCGTCTTCGATTACAGGCAGATTGTGTTTCGCGGCAATTTCCAGAATCGCGTCCATCCGCGCACATTGCCCGTACAGGTGAACCGGCAAAATCGCTTTTGTTTTCGCAGTAATTGCCCGTTCAATCAGTTCGACATTCAGGTTGAAATCGTCGTACACGATGTCCACGAAAACGGGCCGAGCGCCCAGCCGCGTAATTGCGCTGGCTGTCGCAAAAAAGGTGTACGCTGTGGTGATGACTTCATCGCCTTCGCCAATGCCCAGCGCCATCAACGCCATCAACAAAGCATCCGATCCCGAAGCGCAGCCGATGGCATGTTTGACCTGACAGTACTCAGCGACTTCCCGCTCAAAAGCGGCGACGTCGGCGCTCATAATGAATTGTTGGGTATCAAACACGCGCGTCACTTCGGCCATCACTTCATCGCGAATGGTCTGGTGCTGCGCGACCAAATCAAGCAAAGGAACTTTCATCGTCAAATTTCTTCTTTCGGGCTTATGGGTGAGACAGTCATCGCTAAAACAAACAGGAATAGTAATGCATTAGCCGCGATCTGCAAGTTGAAGTCCAGGAAGCTGTGAACAGCAATGCCAAGCACCGCAACATATCCTCCCAGAATCAACGCGCGCTCTTGCGTGCGCATTTGTTTGAGCTGCCGAAACTGTCGGCCTGCAAGGCGAACGAGTTCAGCCAAAAACCAAATGCCGATCAATCCGCCGATCAAACCGGCGTCGGTCAGCAATTGCAGATAATCATTGTGCGTATGTTCCAGCCGTTCGTTTTTCACAGAGGAACGGCCATACGCCGGATACGCCGTTGGAAAAGCGCCAAGGCCCACGCCCGCAACCGGATGAGCCTGAATCATTTTCCAGGCTCCGCGCCAGTATTCGGTTCGCGTCACCAGGGAATACTCGCTGGAGCCTTGTCGCAGCAAACTGAAGCGCTGGCTCAGTGGTTCATAGCCAATCCACAACACCAGCAACAGCACCGCTGCCAGCGCGCCACCGGCAATCAGTCTGTTGCCGGCAAGATTGAGTTCAGCATTTAAGCCTTGCCGCTGCGTCCAGACTGCGATCAACATCATCGCCAAAAGTTCTACTCCCAGCGCCAGTACGCCGCCGCGAGATCCAGAAAGAATCAATGCCACGGCCATCAAAATAACGCCGATCAGCCACAGTAGGCGTTGCTCGAAATTGATTCGCGCAAACAGCAAATACGCCAGCGGCAGAGGCAGGATCAATTCAACAAATCCAGCAAAGTGATTGTAATTGCCGTAAGGTCCATACGGCGCAATGTAGGGCGACACAGGGCGAATCCAGTACATTTTGCCGTTATAGGTCAGCCGCTGAAGAATGGCGAATACTGAAACTGCAAAGCCGAGCACCGTCAGCACAATGAGTACTTTTCGGCGACGTTCAGAGCTTCGCAAGGTATGAAGTGCAGCAATGAAGTAAATCGCCAAAGCAAGCAGTTTGACCGTTGCCTCTTTTGTCGCTTGAGAATCAAACGATATGACCGATTGAGTTAGCCAAGCCTGTGGCCATTCTTCAGGCGGAGCGGCTGAAGAGGTTTTCGCGCCGAACGACACAAATTGAACAAGCCCAAATCCTCCCAATACAAAAAGCGGGAACGCCAATCGCCAGTTGCCAAATTCAGCTTGGGGGTCAAACGTGAATCGCACAGCCAGAAGCACAGCAATAAACAGGGCATTCAACTCGAACAAGGCTAACGACCACGGCTCAACCGTGCCGTACGCCAGCACAGCCAATATCGCTGTGACAACGAGGTTTCCAAAAATGAAGCTTTCTAGTTTGGCCATCAATTTATTTTGCCTGTCTTGGGCCTCACCGGTTTGACGCGCTGGAAGCACTTGTACTCAGACTTTCCAGCTTGAAATCGTCCAGCCACAAATCGGCCAGACGCAAGTTATCAATTGTCTTCAGTTGCGGAGCGCGAATCAGCAAACGCAATCCGTGTGTGTTTTCGGTGGTTGAAAACATGATTGCCTGCTCGCTCCAATCAACCGTTCCGCTGGGCACAACAGAGCGCAAATTGAACAGCCCAGGATTGGCCGCGTCCGTGATTTCAATAAATGGCGCTTCGGTCGGCAAAGAAGAAATGTTTTTGGTTTTGACGAAATAGCTCAGCCTGTATTGCCGTGACGGTTCAACGGCAATGAATTGCGAAACTTGGGCGAACTCTGTGTTCATCGAAGCCAGAAACGACAACTGCAAAGCGTAAGCACCGGAATGCGCGTTTATGCTGGTGCGAGCGCAGCGAACTTCGGGATGGCGACGGATGGCCCAATCGAAGCCGTCTCCAAGATCAACCAATTCCACCAGTTTTTCGCGCAACGGCAATTGCTCAAAGCCCGGATTCAAAATCAAGTTGGCGGGATCGGAAGCCGGAAAACCTTCTATTTCTGCCAGTTTCAGCCAGACTTCGCGCGCTTCGCTGAAGCGATTTTTGGCCTGAAGTTCGCGCGTCAACTGGGCGACCAAATTGCGATACGAACTGGACGACTGGGCTGGCAGCCTGCGCCAGATTTCCAGCGCCTGATCCATCGCATCGTGCGTGGAAAGAAACTCCGCCAAATAAGCTTGCGCGGCGGAATCGTTTGGCGTGATTTGGCGTAAAGCGCCCAGATTCATTCCCAGCGCGCCAGCAATTGCGTTGTAAGCATTGAGCGTCACCAAGCGATCAGGCGGCGGAGCGGCGTTGCCGTAAAGCGAACCGGACAATGCCACCGCTTCGCGAAAATCATTCAGTGCGTTATCTGACTTCCCTGCGCGCAACTTCAAATTTGCCAGTGACCATCGCGGCTCAAAATATCTGGGAGCGAGCGAAACCGCTCTTTGCATCGCGGCTTCAGATTCCCGGGTTTCACCGTTTGCGTCGTAGGCTTTGCCAAGTTCCAGCCAGTGCCGGTAATCGTTAGGCGATAGCTTTACGGCTTGGCGCAAATCAGAAATGGCATCGGCAATACGCGGTGAATCGGCTTGATTCAGCAAGAAGCGCCCTCGAGCAGCCAGAACTTCGGCATTTGCTGAAGCATACCCAACTGCCAGATCGTGGCTGTCAGCGCTCTGGCCATAGGCGATCAACGCGCTGGCTATAAAATTTTTTGTGATGAAATTTCCTGCCCATGCCGCAAGAGCAACAACGGCAATGAGCAAAGGAAGGCGCTTCGACATTGGGAAGTAGACAGTAGTCAGCATACAGTAGACAGCAGAACCTCAAGCCCTATTGTCTACTGGCTGCTCTCTTCATAACTGTGATAGTAAGCGTACTTGTAGTTGTAGTAGTAGCTTTCAGTATTCAGGGCAATGCAGTTCAAAACGACACCGAAGATTTTGGCGTTCACATCGGCCAAAGCCTGTTTGGCTCGTTGAACGGCTTCGCGCGGCGTGTGGTTGCTCTTGACCACGATCACGACGCCGTCAACATGCGGCGAGATAATCAGCGCGTCGGTGACGTGAATCACCGGCGGCGAATCAATGATGATGTGATCGAAGCGATCCTGAAGCTCTGCAACCAGATAGCGCAGCTTGATGGAGCTAAGCAATTCCGACGGATTCGGCGGCACCGGACCCGCAGGCATGACAAACAGGTTCGGAATGTCGTGCGGAATAATCACCTTGTCAACGGACACGTCACGCGACAAATACGTTGAAAGCCCCGTGTCGTTTTTTGTGCTCAGGATTTTATGGCAGCGCGGACGGCGCATGTCAGCGTCCAGAACCAAAACGCGCGCTCCGGTTTGCGCCAGCGAAATTGCAGTGTTGGCGACAATGGTCGTTTTACCTTCCGCCGGATGGCTGCTGGTAATGAGCATCGTGCGCGGCGCGTGTTCAGCAGATGAAAGCAGCAATGAAGTTCTAAGCGCCCGGTAACTTTCTGCAAACGACGACAAAGGGTCGTGCCCCGAAAGCAATTCGTTGCTGGCAGTGGCTAATGCTGTGCTCTTTTTGCCGTTGCCGTTTCCATTACTGCTGGCGCTGACGCCCAGCATTTTGTTTTTGGCCAGACTTTGCAACGACGGGATGCCGCCAAGCGAAGGCAATTGAACGATGCGCTCAACATCTTCAGCAGTGTTGATGGTGTTGTTTAGATATTCCAGGAAAAACGCCAGACCGATTCCCAGTGCCAAACCGATCAACATGCTCAGTCCGATGTTCAGAATTTTGTTGGGTTTAACGGGTGCGATTGGGACTTCGGCATCCTGAACCCGACGAATATTCGACGGACGGAAATCACTTTCGACCTCAGCCTGGCGCAATCGGCCTTGCAGGTCTTCATAATTCTTACGGTTGGTTTCGATCTTCTGTTTAAGCAGCCCGAGCTCGGACGATTCGCGGTTCTGCTGAATCGCTTCATTTCGGGATTGGCCAAACGAGGCTTTCAAGTCTTCTTCACGCTTTCTGGCCACCTGAAACTGCGTCTCAATGTTTTTGACGATCTTTGCTTTCTGCTCAGAAAGCTGAGTTTCCAATTGCTTGACTTCTTCCTGAACCTGCTTGACCGCTGGATAAGTGGACTGATACTTGGCGGAAAGATTGGCCAGCTCCTGCTTCTTTTTGCTGAGTTCACGGGAAATATTTTGAACCGTTGCGTCATTGATGACTTGCGGCAATTCATCCGCAGCAACTTCTTTGCTGCGATTGTAGTTTGCCTCAGCCGTTCTCCGTTCATTTTCCAAATCCGTTAGTTGGCGATTCAACTCAATCGTTCGCGCAAGCGTAATATCGCCTTTATCTTCAACAGAAATGATCCTGTGAGCGGCCAGATATTGCTGCTGCTCATTTTCGGCGTCGCGTAATGCAGCTTCGGCCTCTTGCACGCGTTTGGCCAAAAAATCCTTGGCGCTGCTAACACCTTGCAGGCGGCTTTCCATGGACCAGACGATATATTCGGAAGAGATGGCATTGGCGACTTCAGCAGCCAGCTTGGGATTGTAAGAGTCAAAAGTTAGTGAGACGACCTTGGTTTGACGACCAACCGAAACGTCATACCGCGCTTGAAAAGCATTCACCAGTCGAACTTCGCGTTCGTTTTCTGCAATCTTGTCGGCATTTTTCAGCTTGAATTCGTCATTCTCAGACAAATTCAGCTTCTGAATCACTCGCCGAGCCAAATCACGGCTGTGCAGAATGTCTACCTGGGTTTGCAGAAAGAAGGGGTTGAAGACGCTGGCGCTTTCCAGTTCAAGAATTTGTCTGCCCTGCGCAACGCGCTCCGTTTCGCGGCCAATTTCCAACTTTGCTTCGGCGCGATAAACGGGTTTCGTCAACATCGTGCCAATCGTCACGATAGTTACCAGAACAACCAACGTGGCCAGAACGATCCATTTATGCCGGCGAATGATCCGGAAATATTCGCGTACGGAGTTCTTTTCAACGTCTACGGCAGGATAGCGGCTGTATGCAGGATAACCGCCAACTTTACGAACATCTCTTCCCAGATCTCTATTCGGTTGGGGAATGTTAGTGAGAGCAGTCTGATTGTCGTCGAAGTTATTCATCACAAATATGAGGTTTTGATCTATCTGAAAATGCCCCAGCCCAAAGCGCTGGACAATCCGCCGGCAAAGGCCTGAATCAAAGAACGGGGCTGCTTGCTGCGATTTGACTCCGGAACCATCACCACGTCATAGGGCCTGAGAACGATGTCTTTAGCGGGATCTTTTTCAATGTCAGCGTAATTGATAATTGTTTCAGTAGTAGAGGTCTGATCAGTTCCATTGGAACGGACCAGTTGAACCTCTTTCTTTTTCGCGTCCGGAGCCAACCCGCCTGCCAGTGCAATCGCAGCCGTCAGCTTGATTGGTTCTTTTAGCGGAAAGGCTCCAGGCTTGTTAACGCCATTTCCGGTGACATAAACAACTCCGGCTTCCGGGACGTTGATCATATCGCCGTCGCGCAAAGCCCTGTTCAATTCAGGCTTACGAACCAGATCATTCAGCCTGATGACTTCCATGCTTTCTGTCGGGTAAAACCGCACCAGTTGAATCACATCTCCGGCTTTGTCTGAAAGGCCCCCGGCTTCGCTGATCAAATCGTAAATACGCATTTCCCGATTGAGCGCAATCTGTTTTGGCTTATTGACCGCTCCAGCAATCGAAACTCTCTGAGCGTTATATTCATCAATGAAAATCGTCACTTGCGGTTCTTTAAGAATTACGTTGAATTCTTTCCGCAAAAGCTCCGTGATTTGCTGTTCCGTTAAACCCGCAACCTTGACGCTATGGTCAATATACAAAAGTTCGATTGTGCCTTCCTGCGAAACCTTGACTTTAACACCTTTTAAATCAGCTTCACCCGCTACCGTCACAATCAGCACATCACCTGAACCGATTCGGTAATCCCGACTAGGTCGGCTTGGATTCTTCGATGAAGTGCTTGCCGCCAAACTGTCCTGCTGAGCAAAAACAAACGGAGCGCTTAAAAACAGAAAAGCACAGAATAAAAATATGCGAGAAGTAGGATTACGATGAGTCATTGCGGTAAGACCTAATAAGGACTCGTGACCAAGTTCGGTGAGAGTGGGCAAGCGGTACGAATCGCGATCAAAAAACAGAGGGGCGTTCAATCTTTCAAGTCTTTATCGAAACAATGCGCCGGAATCATTCGATAACCGAGTGACTCCGGCGCATCGCCAGTTTTCCAGTTGGACTGCCAGTTGTGCTGCCAGTCTCGCTGATTGCCGAATTGCGATTACGGGCGGAAGCCGCTTACAACAATCGAACTCGGCGTCACATTGTCTGATTGTGAAGCAGCAACGATACCAGCAACCGCTCCACCAACACCGGCGATGATCAGCGCAGCAATCGCTCCGCTGCTAAGGCCGCTGCTTTGGTTTGCAGTTGAAAGGCGAGCGCAACGAGGAGCTGTTTGTGAACCGACGGAAACCTCACTGCCAGCAGCGACATATTCCACCTTGCTGCCAGAAGCAACTTTGGCATCACTCCGGCTTGAAGCTACGCGAGTATTGCCGCATGTCACGTCAATCGTCAGACTGGAAGCGGTCTTGCCTTCAGCAGTCACCACACCTTCTGCGGTAGCAACGTTGATTGCTACTCCAGTAGGAGTACTGACAGTCGCACGGCCAGCCACCAAATTTCCACCGACTCTGCCTTCGACAAAACTGATGGTCATTTCTGATTCCGGACCGAGTTGAACGCGTCCGATCTTGCCAAGATTGACAGTCGCCATACCATTGCGCGCAGTTTTGATTTTGCTCTCGCTGAATACAGTCGCGCCAGAAATTGCCGAAGTGCCATTGATGGTGACGTTGCCCGTAACAGACAACTCACCTGCAGCTTTGGCTGCAGTTTGCGCGAGCACTGAAGAAGTCACCAACGAATAGAAGCTGCTGACGGTTAACACTACCAAAACTGTCAACGCCTTCCGAAACATAGTTGGCTTACGCATTATGGTTCCTCCCGTGAACTATTTAGTTTCAATTTTTCTATCCATTGCCTGAGCATCACTACCCAAGCTGGAAGAGAGTTTATACTTGATTGCTAGAACTTCTACCGAGCCTGAACCAGCCCGGTTTGGGGATTGCAGCTTAGCTTAAACTTGCCATTACCGGCAAGCACTTTTCAGGCTTAAATTCCTGCAACGACTAAAATTTACCACGAGGATCAAAAGCGGGATTAGTTTTACCCGAAACATCAAATTCAGTCAACACTGATGACCATCAATCCTCTTTGGTAAGCCAATCGCTATCGCCGGTTAACGGTTCATAGATTACTGCCGCTAAAATAAATTTTCAGATTTTGAAATTACCGAGGAATTATTCTTCTTCATCAAGTAGCCCTTTTTCGGCCAGCTCCTGACAATTGATGCAGTAACGTACCCAGGGAAGCGCTTCCAGGCGCTTAGGAACGATTTCGTTCCCGCAGTTGGTACAAACACCATATTCATCGTCTTCGATGCGTTGAAGGGCTTCTTCAATCTGCGTGAGGATAAGCCTGTCATTGGTTGACTGGCTGAAAAGTAATTCTTTGGTGTATGAATTGGAAGCTTTGTCAGCAGGGTCTTGCGTAGCTTCAATATCTGCTTCGCGCCCATAGTCTTCAGTGCGTCCAACGACACCCAGGAGTGAGTTGCGTTCTGCAACCAGGCGATCTTGATAAGCTTTCAGTTTCTTTTTATCCATCCACTCTTCTCCAAACTTCAAGAATCAGCTTTTTTGAAGTCGGCGATTAGACTTCAGAATTTGTGATAAGGCAAGCCTGCCAAAATCGTAAATGCACGATAAATTTGCTCAGTCAAAACTACTCTTGCCAATTCGTGCGTCATCGTCATACGCGACAGTGAAAGCTGGCAATTTGCTCGTTGGCGAACATCATCATTGACTCCTGCAAACCCGCCAATAATGAAAGCCAGCCGCTTCACCGCTGCTTGCTGACGTTCCGAAATAAACGTTGACAATTCCTGTGATGTTTTTTCGCGGCCACGCTCATCCATTAAGACAACAAAATCATCACTCTGAACTGCGCCAAGCAATTTCAATCCTTCGTACGCAATGACGCGGCTTTGATCTTCAGCATTTCGCTCTTTCAGTTCGCTAACTTCAACGTGAGTAAACCGCTTGATTCGATCAAGATAATCAGCCACCAATGCGGCACAATGCCGCTCCTTGGTTTTCCCGATCCAGACAAAATGCAGCTTCAAACGTCAACTCTTTCAGCGTCTCGCCATAAGCGCTCAAGATCGTAAAACTGGCGCGATTTTTCAGTAAAAACGTGTACAACAAAAATGCCGTAATCAATCAAAATCCATTCGCCAGTATTGTAGCCTTCGGTATGCAGCGGGCGAACTTTAATCTTTTTCAACTGATCAACGACTTCGTCTGCAATGGTTTGAGTTTGCCTAGCCGAATTACCGGAGCAGATCACAAAATAATCGGTGAATTCTGTGATGGCCGACAACCGCAACACCAAAATATCCGACGCCTTCTTTTCATCGGCACAACGAGCGGCTAATGCTACCTGTTCAAAAACCTCTTTATCTACTGGCGACATTTCCCCGACTGGCTGTTCGTTTTTTTCTTCAACAACTGTTGTCATTAATTCTTTCGATAAATCTGATATTTTTCTATGTAAGCGGCAACCCCGGGCACAACGAACCGATCAATGGCTTGGTTCTGTTGGGCTGCCTCTCGGATCTTCGTTGCCGAAATATCCATCTCCACGTAATCCGTCAGGTAAATATGCCGCGAAGCGACATCTCTACTGGACGGACTTTTTCTATTTCTCAAATCAACACAAAGTCCCTGCAAGTTCGGAGACAAGTGAGCAGCAATGCTATTATCGCTTTCATAGCCGGGACGTGTTGCAACAATCACGTCATACTCTGTTAACAGCCGTTCGTGCTCATACCACATGGTAATATCCCGAAATGAATCCACTCCCATAACGAAAAACAATCGGGAATTTTCAAGCTCAGCTTGCAACCTATTCAGCGTTTCAACTGTGTAGGGCCTCTCTGGCGATTCCAACTCTACTGGCGAGACAAACATTCGCGCCTGATCAGCGGTCGCCAACGTCAACATCGCCCATCTATGGAATTGGGACGAAATTTCCTGATGACGTTTGTGCGGCGGAACAAATGCTGGAACGAAGAGCAGACGATCCATTGCAAATGCATCCAGAATTGCTTCGGCCACTCGCAAATGGCCTTGATGGATCGGATCGAACGTACCCCCATATACCGCAATTCGCTGCTGCACTCACCCCTCACTGAACGCTAACGTTAGACTGATCTTCAGAGTATTCTGGCACTTCTTGTTGAGGCTTAAGCTCGTCCAGCCGCCGCTCTATAGCGCGCAGCAATTCTTTCAACCCGTTCCCCGATGCCGCCGAAATTGAGTGAAATTCCAGATTTTCCTGCAGGCAAAACTGCTTGAATTCTTTCAATCCCTCTTCGTCATCTAACGCATCAAGCTTGGTGGCAACTACGATTTTTGGTTTGGCAGCCACATCCCGGCTATAAGCTTCAAGTTCGTGCGTGACGGTTTGGTAATCTTTGATCGGATCCTTGGCCAGCCCCGAAACGTCAACCAGATGCACCAGCAATTTTGTCCGCTCGACGTGCCGCAAAAAACGATCGCCAAGGCCAGAGCCGGTGTGGGCGCCTTCGATCAACCCAGGAATATCAGCAACTACGAACGTTCTGAAATCACCCAAATCAACTACGCCAAGATTCGGCTCAAGCGTCGTAAAAGGGTAATCCGCGATCTTCGGTCGGGCGGCTGAAATCCTGGAAATCAATGTTGACTTACCGGCATTTGGCAATCCGACCAAGCCGACATCGGCAATAAGCTTAAGTTCAAGAACCAACCAGCGTTCCCCACCTAGCCTTCCCTCTTCATGGTAACGTGGAGCGCGGTTGGTTGGAGTGGCGAATTGCGCGTTCCCACGCCCACCGCGTCCACCAGAAACGACCAAGACTCGTTGCCCGGCTTCAGTGAAATCGTGAATCAACTCGCCAGTCAATTCGTCCATTATTAACGTTCCAACTGGGACTTTTACAACGATATCATTAGCGTCGGCACCATGACGCTTGCTACCTTCGCCATGACGCCCTCTATCAGCCACGTATTCCGGGTTATAGCGAAAATGAAGCAATGTGTTGAGGCCAGTGGTTGATTCAATAAACACCGAACCACCCCGACCGCCGTCGCCGCCGGAAGGCCCTCCGCGCGGCACAAACTTTTCGCGGCGGAAAGCCATACAACCGTTGCCGCCATCTCCGCCTCGCACGTGAATTCTCGCGCGATCAATAAACATTTTAATTGGTGTCAGAGGCTAGAAGTCAGCTACCGCAAACGACTTACCTCTGAACCTGCTCCTTACTCAGCCGGATAAACGCTGATGTACCGTCCTTTTCGCCCTTTGTCTTCAAATTTGACGACGCCAGTAATCGTGGCAAACAGCGTGTCGTCACTGCCAATTCCAACATTGCTACCAGGCTTGAAAACAGTTCCACGTTGACGAACCAAAATCGAGCCCCCGGAAACCAACTGCCCGCCAAACCGTTTGACGCCCAGACGCTGGGCATTTGAGTCGCGGCCGTTACGCGAACTACCTACACCTTTTTTATGTGCCATTTTTCAAAACTCCTTCTCTGGGGTTAAGCCACAGATTCAATTTTAACTTCGGTAAATCCCTGACGATGCCCTTTTGTCTTCTTGAAGTGCTTGCGGCGCTTGAATTTGAAGACAATGATTTTTGGACCGCGCCCGTGCTTTACGACCGTACCGGTCACACTTGCCCCGGAAATCGTCGGATTGCCGATGCGAACGCCGTTATCATCGCCTGCAGTCAAAACCTCAAACTCGACTGCATCGCCAGCATTCTTATCTGCAATGGAAGGCACTCTTACGACTTCGCCTGGGCTAACACGAAACTGTTTTCCGCCCGAGCGGATGATTGCGTATGCCACTATTGTAATTCCTCCGAATATTCGTCTGATGGAAAGTCGCGGATTATAGGAGCCGTTTGCAAAAAGTTCAACCGTCATAACTTCCGAGTCAGAAGTTATGGGCAAAAACTGAAAAAAGATTTTTCTGTCCTTGGAATAATTCACACTCAAGAAGCGATACATTGGTCGAAGGCGGTAGGACTACTGACAGGATAAAGGATTAAGAGTTTGGTCCGAGGTACTGAACTGAACAATCAGCAAATGCTTGATTCATTTGAGGCGCAAGCTCTCGGTTATGCCGATCAGCTTTATCGCGTTGCCTTACGGCTTTGCCGGGATCAAGCCAAAGCTGAGGATTTAGTTCAGGAGACGTTTTTGCAAGCTTGGCGATCATTTCATCGCTTTGAGCCGGGGACCAACCTTCGAGCCTGGCTTTACAAAATCATGTTTAATGTTCACTACAGCAATCAGCGCCGCGACCGGTTGCAGTTGCTTCCAACGGAAGAAACCATAGCCGAGACATTGGCTTACGATCCGCCCACACCACAACATTTGACAGAAGAAGAAGTGCTCGCGGCGTTGGAAAGATTGCCCCGCGATTTTCAAGTCCCGATCCTGCTTGCTGATGTAGAGGAGTTTTCGTATCGCGAAATCGCCGATGTCCTGGAAATTCCGATTGGAACTGTCATGTCTCGACTACATCGTGGAAGAAAGATTTTACGAACAGAATTGGTTAATTACGCCCGCGAAGCGGGATATAAAGTTTCACACTGAAGGAGATGGGTCGGCTACGCCTGAAGATTTGATTTATGGACTGCAGAAGTTACAAAGAGTTGCTTGATTCGTATCTTTGCCAAGAGCTGGCTGTCGAGACGAATCATCAAATGCTCCATCACGCAGAGCATTGCCCATCCTGTCGGGCCGAAATGGCTTCGCGGCGAAACATGCGCGAAGCGCTACGCCGCGCGTGTTCGAAAGATTGCCTGAGCAATGAAGTTTTAGAGCGTATGCGCTCACGTTTGCGCGCTGACATTGTGGTGACGACGGGAATGCCTGCCAGCACCAAAAATTGGGGGGCAAGACTAGCTGAGCTATTCAGATTTCGAATTCTGGTGCCAGCTTCAGTCGTTATTCTGGCTTTGATAATTGGAGGCTCGCTCTATCTGAAACGCCAGAATCCATCGTCCCCTGCATTGCTACTTAGCGACCTTTTAATGACTGAGGCTGCTTACGACCATCGCGAATGTGCACCTCATTTTCTTGAGTCAACCAAAGCAGCAACAATGCCTGAATCCGTTGGAAAATATGACGAGGCATACTTGGCTCTGGATAAAATTGCTTCTTCAGGAGCAGGCAATTTAACACTCCGCGCTGCCCACGTTTGCCAACCAGGCACTAGGCAATTTGCCCATTTGGTATACACGCGAGGAGAAAATCTGATTTCGTTATTGGTAACCAAACGTGATGGACGAGCGCTAAAAATGGGTGAATTACCGGACTTGGAAACCAGTCTTTCTGGGCTACAGAAGGCAAATAATGGCGAACTTTCAATTGGCGCCCACCAAACATCAAAACATATTGTTCTGGTGGTTTCTGATTTGCCCAAATTTGAAAATGAAAAACTGATGGAAACATTGGGCTTGCCTGTACTTGAACACCTTCGCCAACTGGATAATCAAACGGCAAACGCGTTCGAAACTGATTTACAAAACCTGAATTTGATTTCATATCTGAGAAGGAGGGAAATTAAATGATAGCAACGGCAACCAACCTGGCCGTGAATTTTTGCCAAAGTGAGCAGGCTTGGCAAACAACATTTCCGAACCTGCTCAATCTGCCGCATATAGAAAAGACCTTTTGGCGAGGAATGACGATTTATTCGCTGGAAGACTCCGCCACGCATCTTTATGTTGTGTTGAAAGGCAGAGTGAAAATTCTACGGACTTCTTCGGATGGCGAACAGAAAATTGTTTCAATTCGCTATACCGGAGATATTTTTGGCGAATTAGCCTTGGCCTGTGGCGCTACGGATGCACGAAGGAGCGATGAAGCCGTGGCACTGGACACAACTCGCGTGGCTTTGGTTCGAATTGGGGATTTCTGGAATGTCGCCCGAAGAGATGCGACTTTAATGCAGAATGCGATGCAGTACATCACCAGGCAATTGGCCGAAGCGTATCGCCAGATTGAATCCCTGGTTTTCGAGAACAATCACACACGACTGGCCCGTGCATTAATGGACTTGGCAGCCGACGCAAAACGCAACGGCGAGTCCAGTATACGGCTCACTCACGAGGAATTGGCAGAATTAATCGGCTCAACCCGTGAAGTTGTGACCGGAATGATGATTGAGTTCCGACAACTTGGGTTAATTGACTACAAACGTGGCAATATCAGCCCACATGTGAATAAGTTGACCCAATTCCTCCATACCGAGAAATCTTCAGCAGCTTAACGCTGCCGCCTTAAATCGAGGAAGGGTGAAATGACGGGCAATAATCAAAATCAATTTACCCTTCCCTTTTCAAGGCAAAAATCTTCAGCCGACTTTTGCCTTGCCTCGCCCTATCTCTCGCGCTACAATCCATTTCCGGTTAGTGAGGTGGGTGCCGCTCAGCTTACGACCAAACAATCAGGGCATTGATAGCATCAGTTTTCGAATATTTCTAAACGGTTCTTTAACGTATTCTTTTTAAGTCTTACTTGACGCTACGCGAATAAAACAACCCCGTGATTAAATTGGCGTCTTTGATGGCAATAACAACAATCCGGCCAACCTTCCTGTGCTTGAAAGCAGAGACCGTGAGCCTCGCAGTTGATTCGCAATCTGACCCTTACCTGTCAGGCTAAACGCAGATCTTAAACTTTGGCCGTGCGGTTCGTGCCCCCTAACTAACAATTGTGGGAGTAAGGATATGAAAGTCATTTGTCCAAAATGCCAATTTGAGAATCAAGCAGATTCCTCGCGCGTAGTGTGCGCCAGATGCGCAACCATCATCGAAATCAAGCCAGATCAAGGCGCAGGGCTGGAAGCAAACGGCAAGCGGCAAACGGCCCGATTGCCGTTTGTTGGAAACGTGGGCAATAGCCAGCCTCTCACAGCGCCGCCCGCGCCACCTAACAGAGACGTTTACGCCACGCGCATTGGGGACGATTTCGATGACGTTTTGGATATCCCACGGCAGGCTCAACCCAGCACTGAACCGGCAACAAAGTTTGAGGACGTGTTCGCCATGCCGAATTACGAGGCACCTGCTCCTTCTTACGACGCAGCACAAGAAAGAAAGCCAACGGCGCCAATGGAAGGGTTCCCAACAGGATCAGCAAGGCAACAACGCTCAACTCAGGATTATGATGAAGCCCCTGAGCCGGAATTTATGGGATGGCCAGTGCTGCCGGAAAATAATGATTATGAGCAAGATCCGGGAAATGGGCTAACAGCGAATCGAGGCGCTTTATTATTGCGGGTAGCAGTACTTGTTCTTGTATTTGGCTTGCTCAGCGCCTTGGCTTACTACCTTCTGGCCGATAAAATCTCAAAAAGGCAAACCAGCTTCAATGATCGCGTTGCAGATAATAGTCAAAATGCAGCGACGACTTATCCTCCTGCAACAGTTCCCAGCCCGGAAGCAAGCCCGGCTGCTCCCAAACCAACTGTAGCAGCTCCCCAGACGGAAGCGCCGAAGCCACAAGATCAACCGCAACCCGTTCAACCTGCTTCAGGTAACTCGAAGCCGGTTGATATTGTCCCAATGGCTGGCAAAACGGGCCATTCATCTTCCCCTAAGCCGACGCAACAAGCAGAAGCCCCAACGACAAGCACACCCAATCAAGGTAACTTGACGATTCAAGTCGCCTCCTTTAACGATCAGGGTCAAGCCAATGAACGCGTATCCTGGTTTCGCTCAAAGGGCGTTGAAGCGAGAAGTGTCAAGGTAGACATTCCCGGCAAAGGAACCTGGCATCGAATTCAAATCGGTGGCTTCAAGTCGAGAGAAGAGGCAAGCAGTTATGCCAACCAATTAAAGTCCAAAGGCATTTTGCAGGATTTTATCGTTACGACTATCGGAAAATAATTTCCTGCTCTGAAATATACAAACGAGCGGGGTTCACCGGCATTTTTGCAGCAGAAGAGTAGTGCATTGAAAACAGAGATCATCGGTCTTCAAAACCAGCGATCAGCACAAAATGGGAAAGGCGTTGACGGCAACGCTGCAACCAGCCGCAGCGTTGCGGAGGCGACACTACTCTATTCAAAAATTGTCGAACGATACGCAGCGCTCTTTGAGAGTCCCGCCGCCCGGCTCCGGTTTCTCAACAATACTCTTTCTAAACAAGCTCTCCGTCAGCAACAATTGAAGGAATCACTTCATAGATTTCGGTTTCTGGAAAAAACACCGTTTTATCTTTGGATACTTGAAGCCTGGTTTTACAGCGCCGTGCTGGAAGAACTAAAAGCAGTATTGCCTGCGTTGTCAGCAAAAAATCAGCAGATAATCCAACAGCTTCAAGTCCCATTTTCAGCGAAAGCATATTCTTTCTTCCACCAAACCCGTCATGCGTTTTATGCCGTTGGGGTCGTGTCAGCAGGATTGCTTCTTTTCGGGCTTTATTCTTTGGTAAGTTGGTCGGCGCGCGGTATGAACTCTTACTTGTCCAGTAAGTACAAAACTGACAAAGCGCCGATTATTGTCACCCAAGCGGGACAAACTCCGAACGATTTCACTGCTACCACTGCCAAATACCTTCCTGGCTTTCAGGCAGAAAATGTCTGGCTAGTTGAACGCACCAACGAATTTGAGCGCTACAGCAATGGGTGTCGCATTCTGACCACTCACGAGATTGAAAACCACCCGCGCGCTTATTACTTGATCCCGCGCGGTTCTGACGCCGAAAGCGGTGAATTACGCCATAACCCGATCGGTATCGTTTACCATACAAACGAAGGCGATATGGCGCAGTTTTCCAGCAGCAACAATGATTCGATTCTGAAGAATTCAAAAGGCGCGTTGGGCTACATTCAGGATATTAAAGCTTACAACTATCTGATTGATCGTTACGGCGAAATTTATCGTGTAGTGCGTGACGACCATGCAGCTCATCACGCGGGCCATTCAATTTGGGCTGACGCTAAATACGATTACGTAGGATTGAATGAAAGCTTTCTGGGAGTATGCTTCGAATCCAAGTTCAACAGTGGCTCCTCGCTTCAGGAGACAATCACTGAAGCTCAAATTACGGCCGGCCGGGCGCTGACGAATGTCTTGCGCAGCAAATACAAAATTGCCGACGAAAACTGCACAACTCATGGTTTGGTTTCAGTCAACCCGGATAAGATGTTAATTGCTTTCCACCACGATTGGGTTCGCAATTTTCCTTTTGAGGCAATGGGTTTATCAGACAAATACAAAACTCCGCCTCCGAATATGACCGATTATGGATTCACGTACGACGAAGAGATTTTGATCAAGTTGGATCGAACACTATGGCCAGGCGCAGTCGCCGCTGAAGGCGAATTCAACAGTCGCGCTGAAAAATTACGCGCCAACGTCGAAGTTCTGAGAAGAAAACTACGGGACCGTTACCTGTCCCAGTTGGAAAAAACACGCAAGTTAAGGCTCGATGCAAACGAAAAAACAGTTGTTGCATCACAGTCACCTGGTTCGGCAGAGTCAGCCGAAACCGGCAACCCAAATTGAAAACCTATCCGGCGAATCGGAAAAGCTTTAAGATTTCGTTTCGCTCCCGCACTCAAACGCCACCAACGACACGAACCCCCATTGACACTGAAATACCTTGGTCAGGCTGCTTCGCGTTGATACGTGGCAACTTTCCCAAGAAGCTGTCGGCCAGATGGCTTCTCGCAATAGATCAAATAAACGTACCGGAGGAAAAATGGCTGAAGAGAAAAAAGAAAAAGAACATACAAATGAAGCTGCTGAAGGCGATAGCACCGCATTGGGATTGGACGTTGGAACCAGCCGCATTGTGATGGCCGGCGGAGCCAGTGGCCACAAAGCGCAAACTCAACTCAATGCGTTTGTCGGCGTCCCATATTCCAAGATGACCGAAGCCATATTGCAACAGAACAAAATGGTGTATCACCGCAATGGCAAAGAGTTATATGTTTTCGGAACTGACTCGGAGCGGTTTGCCAGTTTTTTCAACGCCGTCCCGCGCCGACCGATGCAGCACGGTGTGCTGAATCCACAAGAGCCAATGGGTCAGCAAATCATCCAGGCTATCATCGAATCCATCGTGCCACGCGCTAAAAAGAGCGAACTTCTTTGCTTCAGCGTGCCCGGCAAAGGCGAAGGCGCTGACACCAATCTGGTTTATCACGAAGCCATTCTGAAAAACTTCCTGCAATCGCTCGGCTATGAAGCCAAAGCCGTCAACGAAGGCCTGGCAGTCGTCTTTGCTGAATTGCAGAACGAAAACTTCACAGGCATCGGTATCAGTTGCGGCGGCGGTATGTGTAATGTTTGCGTAGCCTTCCTGTCTGTGCCGATGCTGACGTTCAGCATTCCAATCGCTGGCGATTAC
>CAZXHW010000014.1:0-24742 GCA_964639915.1 uncultured Heliomicrobium sp. | reverse complement strand
GAATGATTGGTTGTTAGTACTGACAGATGCAGCGGCAGGGCTTTCCTTGCCCGGACTTGCACAGTAGCCTTCGTTAAAGGAAAAAAGGTATCAATGAAAATTTCACTTGGCTCTGACCACGCAGGTTTCAAGTACAAAGAAATGATCAAGCAGTTGCTTCTGGATTTAGGCCACGAAGTCGTAGACTTCGGCACGGATTCGGAAGTGCCTGTAGATTATCCAGACTTCGTCGGCCCGGCAGCTAAGGCGGTGGCATCTGGCGAAGTCGAGTGCGGCATCGTCCTTGGCGGTTCAGGCAATGGCGAAGCGATGGCCGCCAACCGCATCAAAGGTGTGCGCTGCGCTTTGTGTTGGAATGTTGAAACGGCGCGTTTGGGGCGATTGCATAATGATGCCAATGTAATCTCGCTGGGTCAGCGGATGCTGACCGAAGAAGCGGCATTAGAGATTGTGCGTGTTTGGCTTGAAACCCCTTTCGAAGGCGGGCGGCATCTACACCGGATTCAGCTCCTTGATGAAGAGTAAGATGAACAGTTCACTTCATTTTCTTCCACCGGAAATTCATGGACCATCCGCCTGGTACGGCCAGGACTTAGCCACACGCCGCGACTGGATCGAGACGCTTTCGGAAGCCGAAATCTCTGAAATTGAAACTGCGACGAAGCAGTTAGCTGATACCGGAATGGAAATCCCCGCAATTCGCTCCGAAGACTTCCCTCTGCCAACGCTCGGCGCTCGTTTACAGCGAATGCTCGACGAAGTGTTGAACGGAAGAGGTTTTGTGTTGATTCGAGGGTTGCCGGTGGAGCGATGGTCGAGGCGGGAGTCGGCGATTGCGTTTTATGGGCTGGGCACGCATCTGGGGAATGCGCGGTCGCAGAATGCGGCGGGACACGTCCTGGGCCACGTCAAGGATTTGGGGCTTTCCAGCAGCGATCCGAATGTTCGCATTTATCAAACGCACGAACGGCAAACCTATCACACGGATTCTTGTGACATAGTCGCCTTGCTCTGTCTGCAACCGGCGAAAGCGGGCGGCTTATCGAGTTTGGTCAGTTCCGTGACGATCTTCAACGAAATGCGCAAGCGGCGACCTGATTTGCTGACAGAACTCTTCCGGCCCATCGAAACCGATCGGCGAGGCGAAGTCCTGGAAGGCGCAAAGCCCTATTTCAGCATTCCGGTGTTCAACTGGCACGCAGGGTTGCTGTCGGCGATTTATCAGCGGCAATACATCGAATCGGCTCGGCGGTTTGAGGAAGTTCCGCCGCTCACCGAGCGTCAAATCGAAGCCCTGGATTTGTTTGATTCGCTGGCCAACGATCCGGCAATCCATTTGAACATGGAGTTTCGGCGAGGTGATGTGCAGTTGGTTCACAACCACACGTTGCTGCACGACCGCACGGCGTTTGAAGATTGGCCGGAGCCGGAACGCCGTCGTCATTTGTTGCGGCTTTGGCTTGCTCCACTGCAAGCACGACCGCTGCCGCCGGTATTTGCGGAACGGTATGGCTCACTCATTCCTGGCGACAGAGGTGGCGTTGCGGCTAAAACCGCAAACCTGATTGCGCCGCTGGATGCCGAATAACTTGCCTGGCGAACTGTTTCCCTTCGACATTTGATTTTGAGAACTATGGGGAAAAAGAAACCGACTCGATTGGCATCACCTGCTTTCGCGGCCAAGCTGCTGGCCTGGTACGACGAAGCCACAACTGAAATGCCTTGGCGTGGTCAACGCGATCCGTATCGCATCTGGCTTTCGGAAGTCATGCTGCAACAAACGCGCATCGCCGCCGCCGAAGGGTATTACCATCGCTTTCTGGAACGTTTCCCGAACATTCAATCGTTGGCCGATGCTTCGCTGGATGAAGTGCTGAAGCTGTGGGAAGGCTTGGGCTATTACGCGCGAGCGCGCAATTTGCACCGCCTCGCTCAAGTAGTCGTAAAGGAACACGAAGGCAATTTCCCTACTTCGGCTGAAGCCTTGCAAGCGATGCCGGGCATTGGCCGATACACAGCCGCAGCCATCGCCAGCATTGCGTTTGGCGAAGCAGTCGCCGTGCTGGACGGCAATGTCGTTCGCTTGCTGACGCGTTTGATTGATATGCCGGAGGAAATCAGCCAGCCAAAAGTGATGGAGCAATTATGGGCTCTTGCGTCAGCGCTGCTGCCGACGAAACGCCCGGGCGATTACAACCAGGCGTTGATGGACTTGGGCAGGATAATTTGCACACCTCGCCGACCGGATTGTGAACGATGCCCGGTCCGCGAATTCTGTTTGGCTGCGGAGCGTGGAACCCAGGAATTACGTCCAGTGAAAAAGCCAAAGGCTCCGTTGCCGGAAGTTTGCGCGGCAGCGGCAGTGATCCGAGATGAAACGGGTCGTTTGCTGTGCGCGCAAACGCGATAATTTGACCGTCTGATGTGAGATATTCGCTGGAATCCTATATTGACTGAATCAAAAGCAAAAGGCCGGATTAACCGGCCTTTTTAATTCTCACAGTGGGCTTGCCAAAGAATTCTCAGTCGTTGAGCGTCTTTCAATGGCAGCTTTTTCAGGATCATCTCCACTTCTGATGGCACTTTCCCGCCTAGTCAATTCGGCGACCGCGTAGCAGCCGTTTTAGTTGGCTTTTCCTTTTTATCCGAATCCTCTTCGGCCTTTCGCCTAGCCTTTTCCAGTTCACCGGCAACAAATCGAGACTTAGCAGCAGTGTCTATCTTTGTTCGAATGATCTGCTCAAGTGTTTCTGAGACTTTGCCCAGATCGTACAAGACAGCCCCTTGCTCATCTTTTTGGCAGGTGCCGTCTGGATTCTTGAGACACAGCCCATCTGCAAAGCCTTCAGCTTCCACAAAGGGCGCGAAATGCCTTGCCAGCTTCTGGTCGGCTTCGGCCTGGGTAGCGCCTGTGATTTTCCAGACGAGTTGAAAATTCGCGGCTTCCTTCTGAGTACTGCTCACAGAAGAAAACGAGCTAAGCCCTAAAATAATAAATGCTATTAGCAGTTTCACCATATTTTTGCTCTCCTTAGTTGGATTAGTTACAGAGCCGCATCCGCCAGCGGCTTGAAGTGTTGTCGTAGCGACCTTCCGCGCATTTACCGGCACTCAAAGTAATGTCAGCGGCGGTGGAGTTCGTGAAACGATTCGCGGCTGTTGACGAGGCCGATTCGTTGATCAATACAATGTTATTACTTCCGACATTCCAGATTTCGATTATTTGACCATCACTACCAGCAGTAAGTCCTGTCACGTTCCGACTTGCATCGCTTGACCACCGTTGAAACCATCCAATACCCGGCGCGTAGTTGTTTTGGTCTGCTGTGATTTGCGTGGGTGTGTTGGCAGTAGAACTGAATGTTCCACTGCCAGCGCCGCCAGCACCCCCAGCACCGCCGACTTTCACCACTCCCTCCGCGACTCTACCTAAGGCGGTTGTACATGTAGCGCCGCCTATATCCGTTGTTGAGTTTGTCCAACAAAAGCCGCCATTAGACTTCGTTGCTAAAAACAAGTTTGAGCCCTGAGTCGCTAGATTCGCAAATGTTATAGTTAGCGTTCCACGCGTTCCGCCCCCAATACTTGCCCCGGATACGAAACTTCCATCGCCTCCGTTTGCGGTGCCGCTTGTTAGTCGTGCGGCTGAGCCAGTCGTGAAATTGATCGCACCACCAGCCGCCGCGCCTGCATTCGTGTTGCCCGCGATAGCAGGGCTTGCTGTGATGTTGAATCCGCTGCCAGCCGTTGCGCTTGCGCCTTGCGTGGGAGATGAGGCAAGAATCGTATAGGCATTACTGGAAAGATCAGAGATCGTGACGCCACTGGCCTGAATCAGCTTGCCGGTCGTGGAATCGAAACGCGGTATCTCATTGTCCACAGATGACGACGGCCCCACCACATCGCCAGAGCCACTCACAGCCGCCCACTGTGGGTCAGCGCCCGAACCTTGCGACTGAAGATAATGCCCGGACGTTCCCGGCGTCAGAATCGCCCAGCCAGAAGCCCCGCGATACAGCACACTTCCCCGCGTCGAGCCGATGGAATCTAAGATCGTGCTGGCAGTGATCGAACCACCCAAGCTGGTGCTACTGCCCGCGATGGTGATCGAAGAGTTCGTCAGCTTGTTATTCGCGATACTTCCCGCCAAGTCCCCGTTCACAATCGCGCCGGTCAGATTTAGCTTGCTGTACGCGATGGCCGCGCTGGCACTGATTTCGGTGTTCGTGATGTTTGCCAGGCGTGCCAGGGGAACGGTGCCGGTTCCCAAATCCGATGCGCTGCCACTGGTCGCAATCGTCGCCAAGCCGAGATCCGTCTTGAACTGTGCGACGGTTCGATTCGTCCACGCTCCAGCTTTCCGCTGAAGGATGTCGTCATTGGTGGGTGTCAGGCCCGCGATTGCCGCAAGATCGGCGTTGTATGCCTGCACGTTGGTTCCGATGACGAGGCCCAGTGTTCCTCGTGCGCTCGCTGCGTCCGTCTCGGTCAGAAGTCCACGGCCAAAGCTGGTCGTCGTCAGTGCCGCAATCGCTGTTAGGTCAGAATCCAGCGACTGGGCGTCAACAATGCCATAGCCGCTGAGCGTCGTCGGCTTGCTGGTCAAACTGGCAAAGGTGTGGGTATGGGCAAGCACCGAATAGAGGCTTGATAAGTCGGGTATGCGTGCAATATTAAACAACCCGCTGATCGTATCCGCAGCCGCATGCGTGTGGCTGGTAGGCGTCCGGGAATCGCTCAGGCGCGTGTCGTTGCCTTTGACAACTTCGCCGCTGGCAGCATTGCCACTGGCCGCGACGTTCAATGCCGCTGCCGTGCCCAGCGTAGGCTTGCCGGTCAGGTCGTTGTATGCGCCGCTCAGCGCAACAGCCGCAAGCGCGCTTGTATTGGCTTTCAGGTTCAGGGCTGATTGCAGGTCGGTTTGATCGATCAGAGTTCCAGTAATATTGCCCCATACCGAAGAGCCGCCTCCGCCGCCGCCCGGACATACCGCCCAGGTTGGAATGCCCGAAACCATCACAAGACAGCGGCCATTCACACCAGCGGGCAGCCGGGTTGGGATGCCGTCAACGCCGCCGACCACCAGATCGCCCAGGGCGCGAATGATGGTGGTTGCCGAAGTCAGCGCCGTCAGTTGGGCGGTCGAAGTGTTTGGGATTTGAAAGGCCGTACCGCTGTTTGGGTTGTAATCAAAACCCGGCGCATTGGCATAGAGCCAGACAACGGAACCTTGCGGCAAGGAAACCCCCGCCGTATTGTCCGCACCCAACAGCACGCCGCTGGCATTCGTGCGAAACACCTGGCGTTGGCTGGAATACACCGAACCAGCCAGCACAACCCGGAACACGGTCAGCGTAAAATTCGGATCAACCGCGCCGCTGGGTTTGTAAATCGTCGCATTGACGCGGCATTGCGCTGGCTGGGCGATGGCAATACAGGCCAGCAACGCAACGGCAACCACACTCAACAAAACTTTCTTCATCGCTTACCTCTCAATCTGAAAAATCTATTTCTGTTCTTTTTCAAGCTTGGGAACGTCGGCCCTTTTGGCTTCCGGCTTTTCCGGCTCTGTCGGTGCGGGTTTCGGCAGAAAACCAATCTGCCCAAGTTGCGGATTGATAACCTCGATTTTCGGAGCGTAAACCTTGATGTCTACGCCCAATTCCAAGGCGAAATTCACCGTCAGGTTTTCAAGAATCAAACTCGCCTCGCGCAGTTGCGATTGGGCAAGCTTGAAATCTTTTTCGGCCAGCAACAGCCGCTGAACTTGCTCCGGTGTCAGAGCCTTGGGCTGTGGCGTTGGCGTCGGTTCTGTTTTGGCGTCCTGTGCTAGCGCAAAGACGCTCAGGATCATCATTAAACTCAAAAAAAGAAATGCACGTTTCATTATTGCCTCCGGTTATTGGTTCAACTGTTGAGAAGTGTTGTAGTAGTTGCTGCCGTCGTAAACGAACGTGAAGACATCGCGCTTGCTGGCTGTGGTAGTCAGAGTCGGCGCAGTCCCGCCGCTCCATTTGACCGTGGCTGGCCAGGTCACCGTTCTTGAGCCAGTGCCATCCTGCACAAGGATAATTGTGACCAGACTGCCAGCCTTTGGCGCGTTGCTAAACGTCAGCGTGGCGTTGCCTCCGCTCAATGTGAAGGTCCGCAAGACGTGGGCTGAGGTACTGGAATTGAAATCAATCGTCTGGCTGCCGTTGCCGCTGCCAGAGTCGTTTCGTTTATGCACGCCGCCCACATCGTTCCATTTGCTGCCCGCGTATACCCACAGACTGCGCACGTCGTTGATGCCGTCGCTCTGCACTGTAATAGGGGCAAACCCTGTGTTGCTGGTTGGCGTTCCGCTGGGTGCCAGGTTGGAACCCACCACACCAAAATAAGCATATCCATCGGTGTCTGTGTTGCCAGGCGCATCTTTCCCAAGCAATAGACTGCCGCGAAAGTCAGCTTCAAACGAACGCCCGCCGCGTGGCTTCAGCATCAAGACAGACATGTTGTTTGATACTGCGCTGCTGAATTCAACCAGCGGCCCGGTCGCAGAAGTATTATTGCCAGCCAACTTGAACGCAGAATTTGACGAATAATTTCCGGCCCAGGTCAGCGTCGTCAGATTTGCGCCCATCGCCAAACTGAGGTTGCCGGTTGGATCAGTGAAAGCCGACCAGGCTGGCGCGCCGCCTCCGCTGCCATTGGAAGCGGCAGTGATCAACCCTTTGGCATTTACCGTGATGTTTGCGTTTGTAAAGCTGCCAACATTGCTGTTTACGGTCGCAAGCGTTGCGGCTACGCTGCCCGATCCGCTGGCCGTCACATCGCCCGTCAACGCCGTGATGCCGCCCGATCCCGATCCGCAGGCAGCATTGCTTGCCGCCGTCACGATGTTGCCGTTCGCGTCCCATTCCAGGCATTTGCCAGTGCTGGTTGTGCCGCTGATCGTGCCGACCTTTGAGCCGTTGCCGCTGAGTGCGCCGCTCTGAATGTGGGCAACCGCAATCTGCCCGAAATCCGTTGTGCCCGCGCCCGTGCCGCGAAGCACCTGGTTGTTTGCCGCTGTCGCCGATCCGCTGCCAAGCTTTGTCTGAGTCGCGATAATCGCCGCCTTCAGCGCGTTGTGGTATTGGGAGTTGATGGAAAGCCGCGTGGCAATTCCGTTGCTGTGAGTCGCCGCTGAACTGCCGTATGCGCCCCGCGTCAACCCGGTGAAAGTTGTCGAAGTCTTGCCGGTGTAAATCACCAACTCGGATTCTATTGAAAAGATTCCAGAGGCCGGAAAGCAGCTTGTACTGACAACGGTGAACGTCGTCTGGCTGTTCGTCACCGCGCCATCAAGCGTGGTTGAACAGTTTTGAGCCGCAGTCAGCAACGTCGTATTGGTGTCCAGACTGCCCGGAAACTGCGTAGTGCCAGGGGTCTGCCCAGCCACGGCAAACACCAGGCTGGCCAGCAAACCCCAAATCAAGATCAATCGTTTCATTCTCTCTCCTTATCCAAACAAAGTTTCGCCAAAGAGCGGTTCACCGAATAAGCCGCCGTCTTCGCCGACCGTGATGGTGATTCCGCGAACCAGATAAGCTCCGGTCGAGTAATTTGTTTTCGCTCTAAAGTGGTAAGTCCTGACGCCAGGCGTGCTGACTGGTTCTCGCCATTCGCTGATGTTCCCGGACCAGAGCAGGGGCCCAGGCGAACCTGCGCTGTCTTCGTAGATTTCGTACAGCAGCCCCAACGTAACCAAGCAGGCACCATCAACCGGCATCCAATCGTGCAAGACTTCGTTTCGCGCGGAATCAAAGCTCAGGTTGTAATCCGCTGGCGTCGTCACCTGGAAGTTCGGCGCGCCAAACGTAAAACTCAGCGGTGAAATCCCGCTGATTGCCTGCCCTGCGGTGAAGCCTTTGAAATTGCGCGTCTGGCCGATTTCGGCAGTTTCCAGCGGAAGAAAGCTGACGGTCGCCGGATCAAGAAGCGCAAACTTGTCGCCGATGGCGTGTGTGGCCTTGAATGCCGACGTGCATTTCGCGCCGCGATTGCTGAGGTCAGAAAGCCGCCATCGGTTCGGCGTTGTGCTTTGCTGCGTTGCGGTTTCGTACTGAAAGATTTCGCCGCCCAGATACACCAGGCCAGCGCCTGCGGCAACTTCGCCGGATGTGAAGCTCGGCAGCGATTGCCCAGGCTGCAAATCTATATCAACGGTTTCGGTCCCGATTTCGGTCGCCGCCAGCACGGTTGCGGCTGTGCCGATGGTCGCGGCGATGGATGTGTTGTAAATCTCAGCATACCCAGCGCCGATGTCGCGCCACAATTCGAACTCTGCCCAGGCTGCGGCGCTGGTCGGAGCAGCAGCCACATAAATACCCGGAACTCCGGCGGTCAATTCCTGATCGCGCCAAATGCGGTCAATCAGCACAAACGCGCTATCGGCTACCACCTGGGTTTCAGTTGTGTCGCCGGGAATCCCCGGATCAATCACTTCCGGAGTGCAGGTGTGCATCTGCCAATACACATCACCGATCAAGATGCCCGGTGCGCTGCCAATGACGGAAATGCCGTTATCAGCAGGCAAGGAAATCGAAGCCGATTCAGACCACAGTAAAGAACCATTCAGCTTGTAACGTCGGAAGGCCGCGCCGCTGCTCTTGTCGAATTCAAGCCTTAGCTTGTCGCCGCTTTTGACCGTTGCGGCTGGCAGAAATTCAATGCCGCCTTCGTGATAAACCCACAGCGTGCCATTGCCGAAAATCTTGAAGCCAAGCTGGGCCGATGGATACCAGACGTTGTAATTGCCAACGGGCAATTCCAAAACGACATGCTCCCAGAAATCCAGGACAACATCATCCGAATCCACACTGTTCGGCCAGGTCACACCATCCGCGCCAAGGTTCCCGCTGACCGTTTCGACCTGTGTGTTGACACCGTTCGGGCCATCAACAACCGCTGCGTCCGGCGTGTCCCAAACCACATAACCGCTTTGCGGCAAACAGCGCGAATTCCAAAACACAGCGCCGTAAGCTTCGGCCACAACCACCAATTCACACTTTTCATTCAGCGTCATCGCCTTGCAGCGGAACCATTGAAAGGGCACTCCGTTTTTGTCTTTGTACGGCGTCAACTTCTTGGTCAACAGCCGAAACACCTTGCCCTTATGCATGTTGGTGAATTCGGGCAGGAAGTAATCGCCGACCAGTTGAACTTCGCAATCGTTCAGCAAGCCGCCTTCACCGTTGATGCCGATGTCGCGAACCATTGTGCCGAACGCAATCACTTCGTTCAGGCTGGTCAGCCCAACGGCTGTGAATGGCTGGCCGGTTTTGTCTTTGCTGTTGTCTTTGTACGCGCGGCCTGCGGCAATTTCTATAGCGCGGTCGCGGAAAGAGGTTATCCGTTCGACGTAATCATTTGCTTCGTCGTACCAGATGATGCGGGCGGCTTTGGGCAGTTTCTTTGAACCCAATCGCGTGACTTTGATCCGCGACTTTTCGCCGCGCTCGGCATCCTCAAACAGAATGTTGCGCGGTGGTATTGTCGCGCTGATGCCCGTTTGGATTGTGCCATCCGTCAAAACCGGGATGTCGGCGTCGTCCAGGTCAACGGCTTCCAGTGGAATGATGCGCAGCTTGCCGTTGTAAAAGAATGGCAGCCAGCCAGCCGGTTGGCAGAAATCGGCGACCACAGTTGGCAAGGTTGCGCCTTGTAAAACACTGTTAAACTTCGCGCCGGTTCCGGCCAGCAAGATAAAGTCGTCAATCACAAACCTGTCAGGATCAAACGCCGCGCCCCACCAATCATTCAGCAACATCATCAAAAACAGCCAGGCGCGCAGTTGCGTATAGTCTTCGGTGAAGGTGTTTGAATCAGAATAAATCCGAACCAGTTCCTGCCCTTCAACATCGAAGGCAGCCTGAATCTGGCTGGCCAGAATGGATTTCGGATTGACCGGGTTTTTATTCAGGTTCGCGACGGCGCGCCGGTTGTAGTTCAGCACGTTTGGCGAAAAGACGGTTTTGGTTTGCCGCTGAGTTCCGCGCCGAATGTCCTGCCCTTGCGGAATTTCGCCAATCAGTTCGGCATTGCTGATGGATTTGACCGGCCCTGCGCCAATTTCGATCAGCGTCCGTTTGGTTCCGAAGTCTTTGTTTTTCGGATCGGGGTTGACTTCATCCGCCGTGGCCAACGGCAAACAGCCTTGCAAGCGAAACTTGCCCATTGGAACCCAAACCGGATTTTTCAGTCGGCCTTCGTTGCCTTCGACCGTGCTTGTGGTTGTGTGCTGGCCCGCGCCGATTTGCGTGGCTTCGCGAACGGTTTCATCGCCGCCATAACTTTCCAGATCGCCCATTCGGGCGAAACATCCATCGCGGGTGAAGTCGCAAAAATCGTAAGGCAGTCCAGTTGCAGGATTTATCAAGCCGCGTGTGCCGCCGATGTCCAAGTCGTAATCGCACGGATGCCCGGCACGTTGAGCCAGAGCCAGCGTTGGCGCGAAATAGAAAGGGCATCCGGTATCGTGGAACCAGTTGGGGACAATGGTGTCCGGGCTGCCAAGTCCGGCGTCGGCTGTAACGTGAACCCAATCCAGATCAGGGTCGTCCGGAGCGCGCAAGGTGCCAACCCAAACGCTGAGCGCAATATCCAGTCCGGCGATGTATTTGAAGCATTCAATCTTCACGCCCAGCCAATGGTCATTCAGCAGGGTTTCAAAAACTTGATCTTCATTGCCGAAGCGGAGTTGAACTGTATCGTCACCAAAAGCGGAGCGGAGCGGCAAGGTCGTATGTTCCGTGATGCCATCTTCGGCGCTAAAGGCGACAACCAAAGGCTTCCCGGCCAACCACGTGCTTACGCCGCTGAATGCGGGATCGTTCAACAATGGCTTCCAGGCGTAATAGATCGTGCCAGGCCCTGGACTGCCGTCTTCGTTGACATCCGGCCAATAAATTGCCCAAATTTCCGCCACCAGCAAATTCGCAATGTTTGCCCTGATCGCCGTCTCTTGTGGCCCTGTCAAGACATTCAGTTGCGTGCGGTTCGCCATAACAGCTAGGTCAGATCGCGGTATTGCTTCAGGCTTATGCCCGACGAAAATAAACGAACGGCAAAGAGCGTGTAGCTCAACTTGCGTTCTGCAAACTTCACCAGAACATTGCTGCCTGTGCGCGGGTCTTTCACGTTGAAAGCGGCTTGATCCTGTTTGCGACGGACAAAAAATTCCCAAACGTATCGGGCAGGCGCTTTGGCAACACTATCTTCCGGGTCGGTGATGGCTTGCCCGCCTGAATTCGACAAGGTTTTGTAAATCAGCTTGTACCCAAGGTTGCCGTTACTGTGACCGCCGCGCAAAACTGTTTCGTGCCCGCCGCCATAATTGCGCGGGATTTCTGCAAATTCGATTTCAACTTGCAGATCAAAATCACCAGTTAAAAGCAGTTCTTGTGTAGGCATTTACTTGTACCCCTTTGCTGCTTTGATGATGCGCTTGCTTTCCGCCGAAGCCGCGCCGATGTCCGTCGCTACCGCTTTCGAAGCCAGATTGGGGTTTACCCGCAAGCCGCCCGCGACGACATGCTCATAAGGAACTGCTTTCAAGGGTTGCAAGGTTTCTATCAGTTCAGCGATCAATCCGGGTATCAGGTCGTTAGCTGGGCCGCCAACACCGCTGGCCGTTGACGATCCACCAGCAGAGCGAGCGAACGCAGAGGCTTCTATCTGGCTGGCCAGCTTGCCGAAAGCGCCGCCGAAGAATCCGCCAGCCGCGCGCTTTTGCAGTGCCGCAATCAATTGCCGTTCGTAGGCGGCGATGGACGGAAAGACAAAGCCATCCGAACCAGGCACCAGAATTTCAGCCCGGCGCTCGCCAACCAAAACAGGACTGCCGCCACGTACAGGCCCGCCGAATTCACGGCGCACGATCTGATTTTGTGGATCGTCGGGATCTGTGACTTTTTGTTTGTTGGCGAACTGTCGAACCAGCGTGGATTTTTCCTGCCCGGTCGCAATGCCATATTGCGCGATCTGTTCTTTGACCGGGCGCGTCTGGATCAGTTCGGGGATTCGATTTTTGAAGTCTTTGCCGTAAACGTTTTTGCCGATCTGCTCTACGCCCTGGAAAAGCGCGCGGCCTTCCTGCTTCTTATCTACCTCGATTTGATATGCGCTTTTGACTTCGTTGCGGAACTTGTTGAAGGTGCGATCCTTGAACAAGCCAATGATGAATGGGGCCGCAATCAACGCGCCGCCGATGATTGCCGTCACGGGATTGCTGAACAGCGCCGCGCCTCCGCCACCAAGCAAGGAACTGAGAAACCCGCCGCTGCTGGCCGCAGTTCCCGCCGCGCCTGCCGCCGCCTGCGTTCCAATGCCCGTTGCGGCTTTTGCCGCACTAACCGCACCAGATGCTGCTTTGGTCGCACCGCCTCCGAAGCCAAACAGTTTGCCCAACAATCCGCCGCCTTTGCTGATCAGACCACCGAAGCCGCCGCCTGTAACCTGGTTCAAGATATTGCCAGCCGGATTGCCACCGCCGAATCCACCGGTCAGCGCAGCATTGTTGCCGCCGATCCCCAGCTTGCCCGTCACAGCCTGGGTGATGGCATTGCCGATGCCACCGCCGCCGCCGCCCGAACCGCCGCCAGCGTTTGCGCCAGCCAACGCCGGGACCAATCCACCAAAGCCAGATTGCCCAGCACCAGCAGCGCCAGCAGCGCCGCCGCCAGGTGAAAGCCCCAGAAGCTTCAGCACCTTGCTGGTCAGTATGTCGCTGGCCATTTGCGATAGCGTTCGCTTCAAGGTGTTTTTCAGGTTGTCGAAGAAAGCTTTCGGGCCATCAAATAAACGGTCGAAGATGCCGCGCAACTGGTTGGCAAATGCTTCGGTTCGGCGTTGGGATTCTTCGATCTGTGCGCGGAAGGCATCCTGCTGGTCTATCTGTTGCGCCAGCCCAATCAGTTGCGAACGCTGTGCATCGTCTAAATCCTTGTACGCCTCGCCTTGCAGCTTCAGCGCCAGCGTTTGTTCGGCGTTCAGATTGTTCGATTGCGCCAACTGGCCGTTAAGCTGATCGCGCAAACTGGAAAACTGTTCAGCGGCTTGTGTGTTGCGGATCGTGGCGTCGGCTGCCTGCGCCTGGCGCAAATAGTATTCGGCCAGTTGCGGGTTCGTTTGCAGCAGCGATTGATAAAGTTGATTTTGGGCCAGCGCAGCGGCAACGGTCAGCGGTTGCAATTGGGGCAAAGAATCTTTGAGTAGCTTATCCAGCCCCTGGAATTGTTCAGCCGTGGCGTCGTTTACCAGCTTCGCGCTATCGCGGATCGGGCCAAACACATCGGCCTTGCCCGAAAGTTCTTTAACCTTCCGCAATTCATCCAACCGCGCTTTTTCTTTTTCAATGCCTGCCTGATTCGTGGGCAACGCAACGGCAACGGGTTCGCCCAATGTACGGCGCAACTTGATGATGGCTTCCAGTTCGTTCTTGATGTTGCGCTTATCTTCCAACTCCATCCGCAGTTTGAATTCCTGCGAAGTCAGATTGCGGAATCCCAACAGGTCTTTGTTGATTTCTCTGACCTGTTTTTGCAGTTGCTGAAGCTCAGTAAGCTCTTTCGTTTTTCCTGCGCCACCAGCGCGTGGCTTTTTGGGATCAAGAGCATCCTGAATGGCTTTTTGATTTTCGGTGAACTGTTTGACCTTGTTTGCGACGGCAAAGGTTTCATCGTTCAGCTTCAGTTCGTTTTTGAACTGTTTGACGGCGTCCTTAGAATTTTTCGCACGATCAGCGATGTCGGCAATGACATCACCCAAGGCTTTTTGTAAGCCGCTGATTCGCTGAAGCGTTGAGATTTCATTGCCCAGGGCATTCACTGCGCCTGCCTGATTATCAATAGCGCTCGTTGTAGCGTTGATGGCTGGCCCAGCTTTTTGCTGTTCACTTGTTAGCCCTACGATACCTTGCGCCAGGCCAATCGCGGCAACAAAACTGACCTTTGTAGAGTTGTAGAACGATACCAGCGCGCCCTTGCCGACATTTTCAACGCGCAGCTTCAATAGTTCGTAGTCTCGATTGAGCTTGGCCAGGTCTTTCACTGACTGGTCGCTCATTGCAGTGCCAGTCAATTTTAACTGGTTTCGCAATTCACCCTGGTTTTCCGTCAGGGAGATAATGATGCCGGTTAGTTCGCGGTTTGTTTCTCCGAAGATTTTCTGGATGGCATTGACTCGCGAAACATCGTTCGGAAGCTTTTGCAATTGATCCAGCAAGGACTCAAACGAAGCTGAGGGATTGGCAACGGCGGTTTTTAGATCAACGCCTAATTGAGAAAACGAGCGCGACAAATCGTAATTACCAGCCAGCGCTTCTTTTGCTCGCTGGCGGTACTGCAAAACGCCATCGGTCAAAACGTCTACGCTGCTGCCAGTGATTTTTGCCGCATTCTGATAGGTCTGAAGCTGTTGGATGCTAAGGCCGGTTACGGCGGAAGTCAGCTTGATTTCTTCAGCTTGTTTTGCCAGCGCTAATGTCGCCGTGCCCAGAATTACAGCCAGCCCAATGACAGCGCCTGCCGCAGTGCCGACGCCAGCGGCAAACGTACCCAGCCCCGCCGTCAGTCCGCTCAGTTGACCTTGCAAAGCGCCAGCGCTGGGCAACAGGCTCTTCAGGAAATCGCCGCCGTTGCCGCTGGCAACCTTGCCCAGGCCGTCTTTCAACCCTGTGAAAGCAGTGCTGGCCTTTTGCTTCAGTTCATCCGCTTTGGCGCTGATTGCATTTCGCAATCCGCCGACCGAGCTGGAACCAGGTGAATTGCTCCCGGCGTTTTGCTTGGCTTTGGCCGCAGAATTGGTAAGCTGATTGACCGAAGCCGTGGCCGCATCGGCCTGCTTTTTGACGGTTTCGAATTCCTTGGCGACTCCGCTGACTTCCGCACGCACCTGTGCGGTTTGCGATTTCGTGTCGCCCAGCAGCAGTTGCAGTGTGATTGGAATAAATCGTGGAGTCGCCATATCAGCTTGTCGGAATCAACCAGATCAACAGCCAGAAGCTCACAGCCGCCAGCGCCAACAACAAAGTTCGTTTCATCTGCACATCGCCTTCAGAAATGCGGCCAGCAGTTGCGTCTGTTCGGCGCGCTGGGCGCGTTCGTAAACGGCCACGCTGGAATGCCAAATCTTCAACAGTTCAAATTCCAGCAAGGTCAATTCACCCATCACCAATGGAAATCCGGCACGTTGCTGTGAAGCCAGGTCAGAGATTTCATCAACTACAATTTCAATCTCTTCACGATCCAGCGAGGTCAAAGCTTCGATCTTGACCGGCTTGGTTGCCTTCAGTTCGCAGGTTTCGCAGGCGTCTGTCTTTGGCTCTTCGGAAATCTGAAACCGTTGACAGTTCTCTTCTGAAGGGCAACGCTCGCCAACCGGGCTGTCAAACATCTGTGCGATCCGCGCTTCAATCGCGGGCGCACAAATGGCTATTTTCCCATTACGATCTGGCGCTGGCCGCGCAAGTGCGCAGCAATGACGAGCATCTTGTGATGAGCAGGAACCCGGCCAGCGTATCCGGTGGACTTGCAATGTAGCGCGTCATACAGCTTGACCAGCCCGTCACCGTAGCTTTTGATTTCGTGATCGCCGAACTTGACCGGGAATTTTAGAAGCTCAAACTCGCGAAGCACTTTGTCATGCTGCGCTGTACCAGGAATCATTTCGTGTTTCGTGATGACTTCCTGCCCGTTGAAATAGACGGCCAGTTGGTACGAAGCCACTTCTGGCAAATGTCGCAGGTTCAGTTTCTTCTTGGCTTTGGCCGCAGGGATCAATCGAGTGCCCATTATTGCGCCGTCAATGACAAAGCGTTTGTCCTGATCTGGAATTGCCTGGCACAGAGCGGGCAAATCAAGCTTGTCACCTTCGTCAACTTCTACACCGTCCGCACCTGCCAGCAGTTTGGTAAACAATCCGGCTGAATCGCCGTCTTCGGCAGATTCCACAAAGCTGATCGCCTGTTCATCGCTGATCGGTTCAAAACTAAATTTGATTTCAAACGCTTCGCCGCCAAGCACAGTCGCAAGGGTTACGCTTTGTTTGGCTTCGGCGTCGTACAAGATTTCTTTGGTTTCCATCATTTGCCTCCGGTTGAAAAAACAGGCTGCCGAGCGTTGCCGCCAGCAGCCTTTCAAGTTGCAGCGTGCAGCGGTTAAGCGGTGTAGCTGGCGGTCGTATTGATCAGACCGGCTGAAAAACTATTGCCTGTTGCTGCGTCAAAAAGCTGTTTGACTGTGATATTGAAAATGGCGATGTCGTCTTGCTCTCCAACTTGTACGGCGCTATATGCCGAAAATAAGGAGTTCAGAGTGAGCTTGTGGTTGTAAGAACCAGAAATAAGCTTGCCGGTTATGTCGGCTTTCCAGTCCAGTTTCTTTTGAGTTTTCAAGGCTGTGTATTCGGCACTACCCGATTCGACGCGGACTTGTTGATTGATCACAACGTCAAAATCAGATTGCAAATTCTCAGAGCGAATTGCTCCTGAATCCGGGTCTGCGGTGTCTTGAAAATCTCCTGCACATTGACGATACCCTGCCTCTTCAGCCAGCTTACGGCTGATTTCAACTGACCAGGTATTGATGCGTAAGCCGCTGCAATAATTGATAGGGTTGGCAAGTGTGGAAGCATCGGCAACGCGAAGAGCCAATTGGGAACCGCTGAAATAAACATACGCGGGAAAAGCGGGCACATTGTAGGAAGCTGTCGGAGCTAGTATTGCCCCAGACGGCTCGATCAATTTCCCGCTGCCGATGAAATCAACCTCTCCCTTGAGACGGCCAACATCATCGCCGCTGATCTTCAGTTTCCGAACACAGCAGCTTGGATATAGTTGATCAAGTCCAGAACTTAATCGCTGTCCAAAAGAAAAAGCTGGCGGCTGCAAGGTCACAGCCGGATCGAGAGGGTTAAAAATATGCTGATAGACGGTCGGATTTCCGCCAGCATCAGGCTGTGAACTTGCGACTGCGCCCATCGCAAAGAACAACATGCGCCCGATCTGATCGCTCGAAACCTCAAACTTTTTCGTTGAAGTCAAATCGTGTTGATAAACGTAGACTTCATTTGCGAAATAGCTACCAGTCGAAAAGCCTTTATTGTCGCGAGTCTTTGGCTCGTAATTCGCCATGTCCTTATCTTCCATCAGAAGACGGACGAAATTGTATGGCGCGGATGTATTGAATGGTGTCTTCGTGCGGTAGTCGGCCTGTGCAATCCGACTCATGTAATAAACCCGCGATGCAATGCCTACAGCTCCCATCGTTTCCCCCTCTTGTTTGTCAGTCCTACAGACGACAGTTTTTTATTATCACTTCTTGCGCGGAGCCACTTCTGGCATTTCCGCTGAAATGGCGACGGCCACGGATTCAGTTTGAACCTCAGTGAAATAAGGAAGCCGCAAGCAGTAAGCGCCCACTTCATCAGCTACTTCAAAAGGCTCGTTTTTACGCTCAAAAACAAAGCGTTGGTCCCCTACTTGAGTCTCTACTTGATCGCTTTTGAAATCGTCCTTAAATCGAATCTTCATAGTTACCTTCCAATCGAGCCACCGACTTCATTGACACGGAGCGTCAAGTTGACGATGGCGTAATGGTCTGATTTGTTCAGACTGTCGTAACCGCGGATGAAATCCTTGATCCGCGTATCGCGGAACTTTTCATCACAACTTGAGTTATCCCAGAACAGGAGCGACACAGCCTTGGCAATCTCAACTGCCTGGCGCATTGCTACCGTGCGTTCGTCGCCATCTTTCTGCGTCGTCGGGATGCGGACAAATACAACCAACAACATTGAGCAGTTGTATTCGTTCATCTCTTCGCCGCCTGCGGACGGTGACAACTCACCATCGGCGGTGCCGATCCGAATGCCCGCTGGCTTCGTGATCTTCCGATACACGTGATCGTGGACTTCCAAATCAAAGAGCGCGCTGTCTGGCGTCGGTGTCGTTTCGGTCACGGCATCCACGGCAGCTTTGATGAATTTGTAAACTCGCTCTTCAGTCGTCATAACAATCCAAACTCAGCCAGGCTCTTTTGAAAGATCGATTCCACCTGTTTTTCCAGCCGATTGAACGCCCGTTCATCGTATGGATTCGCCTTCTGCGCTTTGGCGCGTGGGCGAATGATGAAAGTTTCGGTTCCATCGGTGATGTAGGCTTCGCCGCTTGGCGCGTTGTTCACCGGGATCAACAAGGCTCGCGCTTTCTTCGGCCTGATTTCCTTGCGGCCTTTGGCCACGGCTTCGGCGTAATCGAACTCTGGCGTCGGCGCCAGGCTGATCGCCCTGGTTGTGCCGCTCGGCAGATGCAGCACCGCTTTGCGAGCGTTTGTTCGATACCGCTTAGCCGAAACAATCAGATCGCCTTCGAAACCTGTGCTGGTCTGACGGGTGTCATCGGAAATAGAGTTGTCGCCCTTTTCTCCTCGTAATTGGCCAGATCGCTTTGGGGCTTCCTCTTTCAGATACTGCTTGCCAAGCTCCAAAACTTGCACAAGCCCCGCCTTTGCGGCCCGCTCGAACTTATCGCCCAGGTCAGCCAGCGCCTTCGTATCAATTTTGATTTCGATCTTAGGCATCGGTTTCAACCAACTCCACTTGAGCATCCGGCACATCGCTCAGCAGCGCGTATGGCCGAATGACTTCCTCCGCAATGTCCAGATACTGTTTTGACAAATCGAAAATCTCTTTTGCCGTCAGATATTGGACAACGGTTTCGCCTTCGATCTTTTCCGTTTTGACCACGCCCGATGGCCTGATCTGTGTGTTCAGGCCAAGCAGGCTGTAGTGCATTGCCAGCAAAGCTTCGGCGTAATCCAGATCGGCGCGCCGTTCGGCATCCGTCGCGCTGTCGTCCAACAAGGCATCGGCGTAAGTCGTTGCGCCGACCAGGTTCTTTAACCGTCTGCCCGCCGCGCCGATGGCGAAGGTAAGCCGCGCCGGGTTGACATCCGTGTGAATGTCGAACATTGCGCGAAGCTCGGTTTCGGTTATCAGCGTGGATTCCGGCATCGGTTATTCGTCTTCGGTCAGCGGTACTGACAAGAATTCGTTCTTGATCTGTGCCGCAAAGTATTTGCCAACAGAATCAGCAGCCTTGAACTCCGCGAAAGTTTCAGGCGGCACGTTCTGATACTGGTATCGTTTGCCCGTTTTGAAATCCACTTGCAGCGTCTTGCTGTCAGCGTCGTAACCGATGGCGGCAATGTTGCTGGATTCAACCGGGGTTGTGGGGATTGCTTTCAGCATTAGCCTTTTGCGCCCTCGGCCTTCCCAGATTTCGCTTTAGCCTTTGGTTCGCGAACAAAGAGCAAGCGGCGAGATTGAATTGCTACACCGGTTGCCGCGCCGATGGGTTCAGTGACTTCGACTTGATCATCGCGATTGATGGTCAGGCCCGTTTCAAAATCGTGAAAGCTGCCGTGCTTGTGGGCCAGTTCATAGGTGCCACAGCGCGGGTCACTTACTTCTTTCTTTTCTTCTGCCATTTGTGCCTCCAATAAAAGATTGCGGTAATGGCGGCGGTCAGACCGCCGCCGAATTCAAGCCCTATCTACCAAAGCTCCTGATTTCCGTTGAACGCGGCGGACCAGCCATTGCCGCTGAAGGCAATGCTCTTATCCACGATGACGCGGCCAGTGGCTTGCTGAATTGCGAAGCCTTTCCAGATCGAAGCGAACGTGCCGTTCAGCTTGCGCGCAACGATTCTGTCTTGCTCCAAGGTCAGCGGCTTGGCAGTCAGCGCAACCATCGCGCTGTTTGGATCGCTGAACAGAATCTTATTTGCCGGAATGTTGAATGCCGGGAACAAGTCCCAATTTTGCGGACGGGTCACGCCGAAGGTATTGGTTGGCAGCAGCTTGTTGCCGTTGTTCTGGTTGTTTTTGACCTCGCTCAGGTTTTCCCAGGCGTTGGCCATATCTTCGCCGGTCACGATCTGGCTGACTGGACGCCCGATCATCCCCATCCGAATCATCACACGGACAACATCCGTGTAATCGAAGGTGTTGGCCGACGAAACGCCGATTACCAACGCGGCTTCGCTGCCGTTCGCCTGGTCACCATCGCGCAACACGCGAACGGCTTCACCGTTCAGGCTGCTTGCCAGAATGCGGCCAAGGTCTTCAAAGAAAACGCTGACCAGGTCAATGCGATTGAACATCACGGATTCATCCGAGAAGAAGATCGCTTTGGCGCGTTCCTTGATCGTCACGTCTTTGCTGCCGTATGTGACCGTGCCTTCCTTGGTGGTCGCGCCTTCGGTTCTTTCTTCCAGTCCGGCATCCGACAGCGACATCAGCGGCATTGTCACTTTCGGTTGAGGAACGCTGAGGTCAGCGGAAATCAGTTGATCCCAGTATTGCCCCTGGACAACGCCGCGCATCAGCACAGGCGCAAAGAATTCGGGCGTCAAGTAACGGGCGCTGGGGTCGGTTGTAACCAATGCCTGGCTGAAAATCGCCTTCAGCATTTCTTCGCGGCGTGATTGCTGGCGAATGGTTTTGCCGTGCATCCCACGATCAATCGCTTCGCGAACCAGTTCCGCCGCCAAAAAGAAGCCGTCTGTGTCGTTGACCAGGTCGTTGAACGTGCATGTCGCCCAGTCAAAGCCGAGTTCACTAAACACACGTTCCGGCGTCAGGGTTTGCTGGTCGGCGACTTCTTTGCCTTGCTCGGCAAGAAAATCGCGGAAGCTCAGATCGCGCGGCTTTTTGCTATGCGTGCGAATGCCGTGCAGTTTTTGATACCATTGCGAAAGTTGACCTCTCATCTCTCTCTCCTAAGTTTGGTTGTTGATCGTTTAAGGTTCGATGGCCGCGCTTAATACAGCACAACCAAACCCAGCGCGTTGTTTGCGCCTTTCAAAACCCAGCCAGCTTTCAAGTTTTCGTTGTCGGTTCCCTGAACCCACGCCGCAACCTGTTGCTCGCCGCTGGATAGCGCAGCCATCTTGACTTCGGCATTTGCCGCGATGTTGCCGCTGAACAGGACTTCAATGACTGCCGAACCCTTCAGCATCACCGTGCCTTTGTTGGCTGTGTCTGAAACCGGGGTCACAACGTGCCCGCGTGGAATGTGCGTTGCGGCGGCTTCGTCAACGGTTTCATTCCCTGTTACGCGAACGATGTCGCCTTTCAACAGCGTGTTTGCCGCGAATGTCATCGGCCAAGCCACGCCATTTTGAATTTGAGCTTTGATCTTGTTAGCCATTTTGCTTTCTCCTGCTTGATGGTTCCTGTTTCAGTTTCGCGTTGACCTTACAGGTAACGCATCGTTTCAACTGGCTTGGCTGCCTGTGGCTCCTCGCCAGGGAGTGGGGTTTCCTGCGAACTGCGGCCATTCGCCGGGAACTTGCTGGCGGCTTTTTCGGCGTACAGCTTTTTCAGTTCCGGCAATTGATCAGCGGACGCGCTCAACACAATCGCCTTGTAGGCGTCACTCAGTTGGCCGTTCACACTTTCGGCCAACGTCACCAATCGCATTACTTCGTCGCGTTCGGCACTGATGATCCGTTGCGCGGCTTCAATCTGTGGCGCGAACGATTGGACGGCGGCAAGCACGGCGGCATCTGGTACGTCGTCAGCCGTGTGCGCTTCCAGCCCCAAAAGCTTTCTCAATTCAGCGGTAAGTTTCACTGTCTTCACCTCGTTTGTAGTTCCGCCTTCAGGCGGCAGATGGGAAGCGGTTGGCCGCTTCGATTGTTCGGTTTCGCCTTCAGGCATTGGCGCATCACTATCGGGGATGCGTTTGGCGTCGGAATCCGCGCCTTCGTACACGAGCGAAAATTCTATGTAGTACAAAATCTTGGTAACAATCAGGCGGACAATGGAACCTTCGACCTCTTCACCCATCGCCCACCAAAACTTGTCTTCATCCATCAAGCGCGGGTGTGATGGTTCCCATTCAAAGCCGACCGTCACGCTGCCGCTGTGGATTGCCGGAACCGGATAAGCCAGTCGGCGCACGATCCCAGGCGCAATCTTGCTATCCACAAAAAAGCGAATGTTGACACCGGGAATGCCGTTGCTGTTTGCGCCTTCGGCATCCCACGCACTGCTGGTAATTGCGCCAATCGCGCTTTCGGCTTTCCACCAGCAATGATCCACACAGATGCGCTGTTGGTTCAGCAGCGGGACCGAAGCTTCCAAAACACCGGGCCGCGTGTAATCAATCCAATAGCCATCAATAACCTTCTGGCTGATGGCCCGCATTGTCAGGAAGTACAAATCCTCTTCGCGAGGCAAAATCTCACTGGCAGGGAGGGTTGAGATTTCTTCGGTTGCCGATGCCGAACCGTCAAACCAGGAGTTTTTGAACTGGCTGGCTTCGGCGCTTAGCGGCTGCTGTTTCAGAGTCGCAGGTTTTTCCAACACCTGGGTTAATGCGTTATGCCGCATTTGGCCAGTTCGTTTTTCAGGATCAACCCAAAAACTTTTTGTGATTTCTTTTCTCACGTTTCAATTACTCCCTCGACTCGCGTTCTACAGTTCAGGTGGTACGGAGGGAATCCACGGCCCGCCGCCATCAATGAATCGTCCAGCACGTCGTTGTCATCAATCAGCCCGTCAAATACCTTTTGCACTTCATCGGCGTTTTGGTTGGCCGTCGCCAGCGCTTTCGCAATCGGCGATTCGTACATCTCTTTGGCAAACTCGCCGGGTTCCAATTGGCTCAGCCGGTCAACGGCGTCATTTGCCACACCCACACGAAGGAACTTGCCATCAAGGAACTTGCAGATTTCGCTGGTGCGTTCGTCCAGCACCGCAACAATCTTGGCCAGCTTGACCGCGCCTTCATTCAATCGCCGGATGTGCGCCCAATTGCGCGCCCTGGTCGCCGATCCGTTTACGATGCGCTGAACGCCGATGTCGTTGACGTTTTTCAGCCTATCGCCCAGCGCCGCCCGGATGTCTTCAATCTGTTCGGGCGTCATGTCGAACGTCCGGCGTCCGCCTTTGGCGATGTATTCATCCGCGATGAATTTCTTTAGGCTCGGCTCGCTGTTGTTCAGATACTTGCTGAAGTACCAACGATCCGTATCCAGAAAGAACTTCAGCGTCCGTGTGTCCGGCGCGCCGAACTTGATCTTGATGCCGGGGCTTTCACCGCCGAAAACAACCGCGTCGTCTTTCGTTCGGTAATACCGATAAATCTGATCGGTCGCTTTCTTGATCTGGCGCGAAGCCTTTCCGCTTTCCCATTCGCCCGTGAAGACAGCCTGCAATTGCTCAAAGAACTTTTCCGCGAACTCTTCAGCGCTGGCGAAATCCGAAAGCCTGATTCCAGCCAACCAACTCCCAATCGTTTCCAGCGCCACTTTCAAAGCCGTTTCCGCGATGGGCGTGACGGCAGCCAGGTAACGGGCGATCCAGTCATTTAAGACCTGATCAATTTCTTCCTCCGTCAACTGCTCTTTTTTTTTTGCCAGCCCAACCGAAGCGGCGGACAGTTCGATTGTCGGAGGCTGAAACCGATACCGTTGCGCGCTCCGGTCGAACTGACAGGTTGCCGAAAACCCGGCGCTTGCCCTTAAAAGCGCGAAGCTGGCGGCAACGTCTGGTTGGTTTGACAGCAATTCAGAATCGAACGCGCTGTCATACCCAAGCTCTTGTGCGGCTTGATCCGGGCTGATAATTCCAGCCTTCGCTTTATCAAGCGCAATCCTGACTCTGCTTTCTTCGGCCTGCGCTTCTTTCAGCGCGTTGCGGCTGGGCGTTTTATTGAACCGCACCGAAATGGCATTGAACGGCGCGCCCGCCAGCATCAAATCTAAAGAATAGGTTCGCTCCATACGTCGCTTTGGCAATCGGCGAACGTTGCTGACCTGGGCATCAAGCTGTGACCACACCACATCGGCAAAGGTTTCGGTGGTTGAATGCACACGGCCAAACAAGCTGGGCTGCATTCCGAAGCCGTTAAAGACCTGGGCTTCGATCATTTCAAAAATGTCTTTCACGCCGGTCGCATTCATCGCCACGGAATGAAAGTCAATCTTCTGGTCGCGGAACATCAGCAACAGCCCTTGCTGCCAGATTCCCGCTACGGCATCTCGCATCTTGCCCAGATAGCTTTTCGCTCGCTTGCTGTATTCGTCGTCCAGTTCATTTGGCTTTTTTGGCGGAGCAGTGACTTGCATTGCAGCAAAACCCAGCAGGCCATACTTTTTCAGAATCGCTTTCAGGTTGGCTTTGCCATCGGCATAGGGGCCGGATAAATCTTCAATGGCTGCGGTTCCGGGCGGCTTCGCGTATGGCGAATTGCCGATGGTCGAAAGCGCAAAGTACCGATAGGTTTGCGCGTTCAGTGGAATCATTCCGACCGAACCGCGATTCATTGCCAGCGAATGCTTGGGCAACTGAAAGGGCAAATAGTTATTGCCATCCCAATCAAACCGGATTTGTTCGACCGGAACCAGCACAACTTTTTCAACCCGTCGCGCGCCGAAGTTCACTTGATCTTCAGAACTGAGCGCGCCGCTCCACGCGATGACGCGCCCGTCGCGGCTGCAGGCGATGGATTGCGGCCGCGGCCCGACGCCCGTCAACTCGCGCACCGGCCCGACACCGAGGAGATCCCACACGTAGGCCGTGCCGTCCATGCAGCCGCTCACGACGCGCCGGCCGTCGGCGCTGACGCCCAGCGACGCGATGCGTCCACCGTGCCCCGCGAAGGACGCGACGCGCCGCTCGCGCACGGGGCCGGGCACGGCCGCCTCGGC
>CAZXHW010000013.1:11610-25192 GCA_964639915.1 uncultured Heliomicrobium sp. | reverse complement strand
CATGCTTTTTGTCGGTCGCCGGTTTCTGCCGCGCAACGTGCAGGGAGAAAAGGGTAAATGGGAAAGCGGTGGGCGTTATCTGGTGGAACTGATCGTGCAGCCGGGATCGCTATGGATCGGACGCGACATTTCGGCGTTCCTGCTTGAGCGCGATTATGACCTGCGGCTGCTTGGTGTAGCGCGTGGTGGGCAGGTGATTGATATTGATGGTGCGGGAGCAGCCTACCTAGCCGGAGATTCGCTTCGCGTTTCAGGGCCGGTCAACAAGGTGTTGGCGTTAGCCGGGCAAGCAGGGCTGGAACCGCACCGCCCCAAATCGGTGTTGGCGACCACGGATCAGAAACATCATCAACAGATTTTGTCATACGGCACGTCAACTGAAGCTGGCCCGGAAGAAACGACAAATGGTGATGAGAATAAAACCATCCTGGCCGAAATTGTCGTGCTGACTCCTTCAGGACTGATCGGTCAGACGTTGAAAGACGCGCGATTCGCCGAACATTACGATGCTATTGTGCTGGCGCTCAGGCGAAGCGGACACGTCAATGAGCGTCCCTCCACAAACCCTTTGCATGCAGGCGATGTGTTGCTGGTCGAAAGTAACCAGTTGGCACTCAGAGAACTGGCCGACAAGCCCGGTTTCCTGGTGCTGGGCACGCTGAAGCCACCAGAGATGCGGACCGGCAAAATGGCCATTACTTTGTTGACGCTGTTGGCAGTTGTGCTGACGGTTTCTTTTGGCCTGCTGCCCATTGTGACTGCCGCCACTGCCGGTTGCGTGGTCATGATGTTGACCGGCTGCCTGCGCCCGCGCGAAGTCTACCAGGCAATTGATCTGAGCCTGGTTTTTCTGTTGGCCGGTTCCCTTGCGCTTGGCCTGGCGCTGGAAAAAACGGGGCACACCGCGATGCTGGCGAAAGGCGTCGCCGGTCTGACTGGCGTGACGGGGCCATACGTTGTGCTGGCCGGGTTCTTTCTTGTCTCGGTGGTAATCTCGGAACTAATGTCGAACAGCGGCACGGTCGCGCTGCTCGGCCCGCTTGCTCTGACAGCGGCGGCACAGATGGGAATCAATCCGACAACGCTGCTGGTGGCAGTGACCTTCGGCGCGTCCGCCGCGTTCGCGATGCCGATTGGGTATCAAACCAGTCTGATGATTTATGGTCCCGGCGGTTACCGCGCCCGCGATTTTGTCAGAATGGGTCTGGTGCTGGATCTGATTCTGGCAATCCTGGCATTGGCCTTGATCCCGCGATTCTGGCCTTTCAACCCTCAATAACGGTAGATTGCAGCGACCGGAGCGTTGGCTGGCATCTGTTCCGGTTTCACGGCGTATACCTTGCCCCCATGCGCCAGCGTTTGCAGCGCAGCCAGATCGAGCAGATCTTCATCGCCGGGCTGCGCTTCGGTGCGCATTTCAAACTTCTGCTCCGCCGCGTCGAAATTCCCCCAACGATGTAAGCCGACCGGCACGAAAAGCGTGGCGACGCGGCCTTGTGTGGCGGCGGTGAGGGTTTCACCGACTCGGTTAGTCGCACGCCCGGTACCCAGCATCTGGTGATAAAGGTCAGCGGCCTGTTCGCGCTGCCGCAGGTGTTGCGGATGCACGAGCGCCCACGCCTGTTGCAACAACTCAGCGGCGGGCAGGTGTTCCGGATTGCCGTGAATTCCTTCGGCCAGCAAGTGCGGGTAGGTGTTGGCTTCGCGGTAGATCGGCAGCAAGTATTCGACGCCAGCCAGCACAAGCGGCGCCTGATTGTCTGCCAGATACTCGCGCAGATGTTTGTTGAGCTGGCGGAAAAAGCGCAGAAGCCGGCCTTTCGTCTGTGTGCCTGCATCGCCGTGCCCGTGTATGACCGCGCCTTGCGCCGCGCTATGAGCCTGCAATTGCGGCTGCCCCTCTTCTTCTCCGAAGGCTTCGGCAATGTTCGTGGGCAAGCCCGGTAACGTCAACTCTTGCAGGCCGTAGCGCGTGCCCTCGAACAGATTGACCTGTTTCTGGCTGAGCGTCAGCAGGTAGTAGTTTCCCGTGCTGCCAAGCAGGCGCAGCAAGGGCTTCAGATGAAATCGTTCCGTGACAATAGCTAATTCAGGTACCTCAAGCGGCAGGTTGTAGTAACTGAATAACTCCTGACTGAGAAACAGCGCCAACCCCTCGCTTTGTTGCTGCCAGAACTGTTCGTCGGCTAGCAACCCCTGCACGGGGCGCAACGATTTTCGTGCGGTGTCTTCTTCCACGCCCAACGAGAGCAGTTGGCTTTCGGCGGAGCGCAACAAATTCTTCAAACGGATTGGATCCTGCCGCATTTCCGGTCCCGTGCGATGCGTCGGCAGATATAGCGACAGACACCATTGTCCGGCTTGATTCAGCAGCGGGCGCAGGTCTTCCTTGTTCAAATTGTTCATAAATATCCTTTCTCCCTTTTATTTTTGATGGATTTACAAATCTTGACTGGCTGCTTGCACGGTGGCACTGCCGGCCTCTGTGTCATTTATCTGAATCCGATTCAAAACATAACTGATGGTGGCATTCCACCCGCTCGGTCCAATTGCTTGCGCGAAGTTTAGCTGAGGGATGCGTTGCTCTAACCCATCGGCAAAAGTGCCATTTGGTCGCTGCACCAGCACGGGCCAGTCCACTGCCTCCAGCAATGGGGCATCGTTCGGACTATCGCCGAGTCCGACCGTGAAGATGCGGCCAAAGGCTCGACGGTAGAACGACGAGAGCAGTTTGACAGCCAATCCTTTGTCGTTGTTGCCATGCAGATGCCAGAAGCGCCCACCAATCGAGCAATGCAACCCGGCCTGTTTAATCTGTTGCTGCACGGCGCGCTCGGCTTCAGGTGTGGCCGCCAGTAAACGAAACGGCTCGTCATATTCACGCGCTTTGGCGTGCTGCGATACAGCTAAAGTCAACTCGCAGGCATCCGCCACTTCCTCCGCGGTCAAATCGCTAAATCCAGCCAGGCGGTACGGCAAGTGCGAGCGTAGAAGCCGCAAGGCCGTCACCAGTCTTTCATAAGGCAGGCCCAGTTCGATTACCTGGTAAGTCTCACGATGCTCGCTTCGTTCAAGCTCGAAAGGGAAATATCCACCCGGCACATAAACAGCGCCACCGTTTTCCACGATGAAGGGATGATGGACTCCCAACTCCCGCTGCAATACTTCAATTTCCGCGCGCGTCTTGCTTGAACAAAACACTATTGGAACGCCGCATTGCTGCGCCGTGCGCAAGGCGGGCATCGCCGCATCAGCTTCATAACTATGATGATCCAAAAGCGTGCCATCAAGATCGGTATAGATAATCAATTGGCTCTTCGCTTTCATAATCATTTCCCATTGTTATCCGCATCAACCGCCGCCAACAGTTCTTCCATGAAATGAGGGAGCGCCGAGGCTACCCGATTCCAATTCGGTATCAGCGGTACGCCGAGCGGGTCTTCAAAAAACTTCTCTCCGGCGATGCGTATGCCCCGGGCGAAGGTGTCTACAGCCGTCTCTTCGGCATTGCGGTCGAATTGCAGCCCGTTGAGCCAGGCATCGCCCTGATAACGATTGATCGTGTCTTCCGCCATCCGGACATAGGTGGCCTGCAAGGTTCTGAATCGTCCTTGTGTCAATTCCACGCCTTGCGCGGCAAGAGTGCGAAAGAGCGTCTTGCTCACATCAACGCACATTTTGAGCAAGCCTTTTTCCGGATCGCAGGGCGAAAGTTCCTGATGCTTGTGTTCGTAAGTTTCGGCGATACCAACCTGACAGACACGCTTGATCGAGGTATTGCGGCGCACTTCAGCTAACACGCCGATCTCCAATCCCCAATCACTTGGGATGCGGTTTGCGCGCGCCAAATCAGCCTGCATACAAAATTCGCCCGCCAGCGGATAGCGAAAGCTGTCCAGATAGCGCAGAAATTCTATATGCCCAACGATCTCTTCCAATGAGCGAATCAGTGGCGTCATTAGCAGCCGCGTCGCGCGTCCATACATTCGATCTGTCACACGCGCGTAAAAGCCTTTGCTGAATTCATAGTCTGTGCGCGGGTTGGCGACCGGATAAACCAACCGCGCCAGCAATTCTCGTGAGTAATTCACGATGTCGCAATCATGCAGCGCGATTACCTGGCTTTCGCCGCGCGCCAGAATGTAACCATACGAAAGCCAGCACGAACGCCCTTTGCCGCTCGGCCCGACTCGCATTCCAGCCGCTTCCAGTTTTTCATAGAGCGCCGTCATACGCGGCCCGCTGTTCCAGACAATTACCGGGCGTTGTGGCAAGCGGCCAAAGAATTCACGCGCATATTGAAATTGTTTAGCGTCGGCGCGATCCAGCGAAACAACAATCTGATTGAGGTATTTGACATGTTTCAATTCTTCGATGATTCCCGGCAGCGCCGGACCTTCCAGTTCGGAATAAAGCGAGGGCAGAACAAGCGCCATCGGGCGCTGCCTGGCAAAGCCCAGCAATTCGCTCTCGAGCCGCTCGAGGTTGGACTGAACCAAGCGATGAAAAGTAGCCACCAATCCAGTTTGATAAAAGTCTCCCATTAATTTCCTCCGTAAGAGATGAAGTGGATTTGCGCAAAGTGTCAGCAAACAATCCTGCGCTTGTCTCTAGGAGGGGCAAATGCAATGCCAGCAAGGCTAAAAAGAAAATCAGGCGAATTTATGCCATTTGCCTGCCATCACTCACGGATCTGAATGGCGCATTAGGCGGCACAGTGTGGCCAATAGGGGCATGCAAGTCCCGGGAAACGCCTGCTTCTTCAGGCACGCATATTGCACTTTATAAAACTGGTAATTCTCGAGTTTGGCCATGCAGCAGCCTGTTGTTGGCGCTGGGCCAATGAGTTCGTCAGTTTCAGAAAGGAGAAACAAAAATGCAGGAATTTATGAAAATTATGATTGCTTATGATGGATCGTCACGCGCTGAAGCCGCGTTGCGGGATTTGCAATACGCAGGTTTGCCAAGACATGCCGAAGCAAAGTTGATCTCCGTCGTGGAACCATTGATCACGACAGGCCCGCCTGAAGCTACCTTTAGTGCGCCGGTTACTATGCTTGCCCAAAGCGAAGCACAGCAGGCCAAAAGCAGTGTCAGGCAGGGCGCGACCAGATTGCATAAGACTTTTCCTGCCTGGGCATTGGACACGGCAGTTCTGTGGGGCCACGCGGCTCAGCAAATTGTTACCGAAGCAGAAATTTGGAATCCAGAGATGATCGTCATCTCCCCTCTGAATCGCAGTAAATTTGAACGGCTGATATTCGGCAGCTTTTCGCGCAGCGTTGTGGATACAGCTCCTTGCACGGTGCGCGTCGCGCGTGAGGTCACTGATGAGGAGGCCAGCGGCTTGCGGTTAATGATTGGGTACGATGGTTCACAAGGAGCGGAAGCGGCGGTTCGCGAAGTTACCTTGCGCCAATGGCCAGCGAACACGGAAGTGCGATTGGTCGCGGCGATGGGGTTTGCTTCCCTGGACAGCATTGGGGAAAGCGCAATCAACCAGCAACCAGCGGCATCGTTGTTCGAAAAGGCCGAGCAGCTTTTGCGTCAAGCCGGCCTTCGTGTTTCGACTTCAGTTCGCGAAGGCAAACCGAAACGTGTATTGCTGGATGAGGCCGAGGAGTGGGAGGCGCATTGCATCTTCGTTGGCCGCAACCAGCACAATATGTTTAGCCGCATCTTCATCGGCAGCACCTCGGCTGCCATTGCTTCGCAAGCGCCATGCTCAGTCGAGGTCGTGCGCCAGGAACAACAACACCGCTGGGCAATGGCGCCAACTGTGAGCCATGCTCAATCTGCCCCCAATGCTGTTGGCACGAAAGAACACTGAAGATTGCAATTCCGGTTGCGGCCTGATTTCACCTTTCGCTTTCCTTTTGTGGGACCAGGGCAAGGTGCTGGCGGGATGGCTGCTGGGACTGGTGGCGCTGGCATTTTTCGGTCTGTAACTGGTTCGAGACTCGCTTAACCCCTTCGACCGAGCGAGCAACATTTTCAGCCAGGCGCTTGACCTTACAACTTCCCACCTCGCCTCGCAGCATTACGATTCCCTGATTGACAGTGACTTCGATTCTGCAAAACTCAATCTCTTCCTGGTCCTTAAGCAGCGCGCAAACTTCGCCGAGCGATTCCTGTACTTTCTTACCAACGCTTTCGTCCCTGAATCGCGAATCCAGCTCACGGCGATAGTTATGACGGTGCTCCTTTGCGATGTATCCAACGTGATAATTGCGCCTGTCTGGCATGCCTGTCTCCCTTCATTGCCGGAAATTTACGGCGAAAACGTATCGCCATTGTCCGGTGTTTGCCAATGGCATTGTTGACGTGTCTGCCATCTTGTCGTCAACGGCTGATCGTGATGGTCGTAACCTCGCCGCTGCTATTTTGATACATGGTTATCCAGAAGTTTTCCTCTTTGATTACTGCACGAGCGAACTTCGAGCCATTAGGCTTTTGTTGTATTTCTGCACTGCCAACGGCTTTTTCCCACTCAGGCGCGCGCGCGGCGTCCGTGAAATAGAGTTGTATGGTTTTGACGGCGCCTTGATCGTCGTAGCGAACGGTCATCAAATCATTGTCCTTCAACTTGAACTCATCCCAATCTTTACTAGTCTGAGATGGTTTATCCATTGCGTCCTTGACCTGTTCGCGGTTCATCCCCAGCTTGACGCCACGGTACTCGCGCAGAACCGGCAGTAAGGGCTGCGCGATTTGTGAAGGCATTGGGTCTTGTTGCATCGGCTGCAGCGGCTGTTGCGCCTTTGTCGAGAAGGGCCTCTGATGATGGAAGATCAGCGTGACAAATAGCGCCAGTGCGAAGAGGGTCGTAGATAGTTTGAACATTGTTCGATTCTCCTTGTGTTGATAAGTGGCTATGGTGGTGGCCGATTACGACCTGGCCGCTCACCGTTGCCTGCCGGGTTCCGGGTCATTTCGCGGCGGCCTGAACTTCGCTCTCGTAGCTTGAAGCTGGCGCGATTGACCGGTGTCGCATTGCTGCTTATTCGGTGGCCAGTCGTTAAGACAATGCGCCAACTTGATTACGAAGCGCTGGCCGCAATCACGGCAAAGATGCTCCTCGCCATTCTTTAAGCCAACGATCAACCAGTGTTGCCCGCAGTGCGGACAGGTTTGAAGTTGGCGCTTCAAGTCTTCCAGCCAGCCGTTTTTGTTTTCTTTGTATTGCATTGAGCTTCTCTTCTAAGTGCCGATCACGGCACGCGGTCGAGCTCTGAACTATCAGTCACTTTCAAAGTTGATTAGTACAAGCAACGTGCCAATGCCGGATAAATATAAATGCTGTCAAAAGGCGATTTAGCGGGATCTTTAGCTCGGCGAGGCCAGCGCTGAAGCAGGACATGTGGCATTCTGGGACTCGGAAGTGGGCGGCCGCTACAATCGCGGTGTCCGCCGCCTGATTGGCGGATCAAAAATCATGGTTCTATGATGGCTGGCGCTATAGTCGGCAGAGATTGGGCGGACTGCCGCACTAACATCCCACGATAAGCAAGCCGCTATTACAGGTTGACCGCTGTGACTGGCCGATAAGTTGCACAGACTTTGAATTCTGGCGTCAAGCAGTATGCAGTGCCGGCGTCGCCGCTGGCGGAGGAAGGCCGTAACATGAGTCTGAGTACGAGATTGATTTTGCTTCTGACCGCCGCCGTTGGCTTGGTAATGGCCTTGGCGGGGATTTATCTGCTGCGGCAGCGGCAGGAGATTCTGGCACGGGCATGGCGAAACGAACTGAACGCGCATGCGGTTACGCTTCAACTCGCGCTGGAAGACAGCTATCGTGCCGGGCGCATTAGCGACGCGCAACGGCTGATTGACCACCTGAGCGAAAATCCAAGAGTTTTCAGTGTCATCCTGTTCGAAGAAGAAGGCCGCCCGGCCATGCTCTCCAACCCGCTGCTGGCTGCCGAGGTCGCCGGCAGGCCGGAAGTGCGCGGCATCATCACCGGCGTCATTGCCACCGGGCAGCCAGCCGAACTCGTTCAGGGGCGGCATGGACAGGAGGTCTTCTCCGTCATTCTCCCCGTGCGTATCAGCGCGACGCGGCGTGGCGCGGTGGAGATTTCACAGCCGACCGATTTCATCAAGGCTGACAGCTTCCGTGCGCGGCGCGACATTGCACTGGTCACGCTGGCGTTGTTTGCGGCGATTATATTGCTGGTGATCCTGGTTATGCGCCACAACCTGCTGCGGCCGATCAAAGAGTTGCTGATGGGCGCCAAGGCCGTTGGGCAAGGCGACCTGGCGTTCCGCGTCATCGTCCCCGGCAACGGCAACGAAATCAACGAGCTGGCACGCGAGTTCAATCGCATGGCCGAAAGCTTGGTCGAGCAAAGATCGAGGGCAGAACGGGAGTCGGAAGAGAGGCTGGCGCTTGAACGCGAACTGCGGCATAGCGAACGCCTGGCCACGGTGGGCCGTCTTGCGGCGGGCGTGGCACACGAGATGGGCGCGCCGCTCAACGTCATCAAAGGCCGCGTGGAAATGATGCGCGACCGGCCAGAAGCGCCGCTTGAGAAGCGGCTGCAGAATCTGGAGATCGTCGGCGCACAGGCAGACGCAATCACCGGTATTGTCCGCCAACTGCTCACCCTGGCGCGCCCGTTCCATTTGCGGCGAGAGTCGCTGGCCCTGTCTTCGTTGTTCGCCGGGGTAGTGGAACTGCTGGAAGAAGAAGCGCGGCAATCAGGCGTAAGTATCACCGTGAATTCAAATCATGGTGTCTGGGTTGATGGAGATCGAGCGTTGCTGCACCAAGCTCTAATGAACCTGTGCGTAAATGCGCTGCACGCAATGGAAGTCAAAGGTGGCCAGTTGAAGATCGAGATGATGAGTGGACCTCCGAACGAATCCCTGCCGGCAGTGGGTGCCAAGAACAGCACAAGGTTTGTGGGAGTGCGTGTATCGGACACAGGTTTGGGAATCGTGCCTGAGAACCTGCCGCACGTCTTCGATCCATTCTTCACCACAAAAGAGGTGGGAAAAGGAACGGGATTAGGACTGTCTGTTTCTCGCCGCATTGTGGAGGAGCACGGCGGCTGGATAGAAGCTGCCAATCGTCCGGGAGGCGGTGCAGCTTTCACCTGCTGGCTGCCGCTAACAACGATAGCACCCGAACCAGAGGATCAAAATGAACGCACGCATTCTGGTGGCTGAAGATAACGCGGACCTGCGCGATCTGTTGCAGGAGTTGCTGGAAGACGAAGGATGCACCGTGACCACGGCAGCGGATGGCCGCGAGGCGATGGCGCAGATTGAGCGAGCCAATCAAATGATTGATTTGGTTGTGACCGACGTACAGATGCCGGGCCTCGGCGGCAACCAGCTGCTGGCCGCCGTGCGTGAATCTCGCGGAGAGACGCCGGTCATCGTGATTACGGCTTTCGGCTCAGTCGAGCAGGCCGTCGAGATGGTCAAAGCGGGGGCATACCAATACTTGACCAAGCCGGTTTCCAACCGCGATTTGCTTATGACCGTCGAAGCAGCCCTCGCCCGCAGCGCTCCGCAGCGCGAACAAGCGCGTCTGCGCCGCATGTCCGTCGCGCCGGAGCGCATCATCGGCGCGTCGCGCCCCATGCAGAAGCTGTTCGAGTTGATCGGCGTCGCCGCGCGCAGCTCGAGTACGGTGCTGGTCACCGGCGAATCAGGGACGGGCAAAGAGCTGGTCGCCCGCGCCATTCATCAAATCTCAAGTCAAGCAACCGAACGTAAAGGCGATTTTGTCCCCGTCAACTGCGCGGCGATACCGGCTGAACTGATCGAGTCTGAGTTGTTCGGCCACATGGGGGGATCATTCACCGGCGCCAAGCAGGCGCGCCTGGGATTGTTCGAGGCCGCTGACGGCGGCACGATCCTGCTCGACGAAATCGGTGAGTTGCCGCTGGCGATGCAGCCGAAGCTGCTGCGCGTGTTGCAGGATGGCGCAGTGCGTCGCGTTGGCGCAAATGTGGAGCGGAAGGTGGATGTGCGCGTCATCGCCGCGACAAATCGCGACCTGGAAGAAGACGTGAAACAAGGCAGGTTCCGGGAAGACTTGTTCTGGCGATTGAACGTCATCCAGCTTCGTGTGCCGCCGCTGCGAGACCGCCCGCTGGACATCCCGCTGTTGGCCGACCACTTCATCACCAAATGTTGCCAGGCCGCCAATCGTATGCCGCTGGAAGTTTCGGCGGAGGCGCTGGCGATCTTGACGGCCTATTCCTGGCCGGGGAATGTGCGCGAGTTGGAAAACGCGATTGAACGTGCGGTAGCTTTTTCCACCGGTGCGGCCATCACGGCGGAGGTCTTACCGGAGCGTATTCGCACGACCGGCGCGGTCGCCGCCGTGATCGCGCGTGCCAGCGAAAAGATACTGACGATGCGCGAACTCGAACGCGAATACATCCTCGACATCCTGCGCCGCACCGAAGGCAATAAAAAACGAGCGTCCGAACTGCTCGGCCTGGACCGCAAAACTCTTTACCGCAAGCTAGACGAATACCGCGCCGAAGGTTTTCTCGAATAATTACAACAATCCCCAGGAAAGAGAAGTTGGCATGGAATCTGGTCAGAACGCGACAAAGCATGCGCTCAATGAGGAGCGCCGTGAAGTTTTACAACTGCTGGAAAATTGGCTCGAAACGCCGATGCTTGTGCTCGGCTTCGTCTGGCTGGCGTTTGTGGTCGTGGAATTGATCTGGGGCTTGAGTCCGTTGTTAGAAACGGCTGGGACGGTCATCTGGGTTATTTTCATTGTGGACTTTGGTGTGAAATTCATGCTGGCGCCGCACAAACTGGCTTACCTGAAAAGCAATTGGTTGACGGTCATTGCGCTGTTGGTTCCAGCGTTGCGTGTTTTTCGCGTGGTGCGGGTGGTGCGACTACTGCGGGTGGCACGAGCCGCGCGCGGAATGCGGATGGTGCGCGTCGTCACCTCGCTCAACCGTGGAATGAAGGCGCTCAGCGCGAGCCTGGGGCGGCGCGGGTTCGGCTATGTCATCGGGTTGACTGGGTTGGTGACCTTCGCCGGGGCGGCGGGGATGTTCGCGTTTGAGAATGAAATTCCGAATGGCTTCAAATCCTACGGCGAGGCGCTTTGGTGGACAGCGATGCTGCTCACTTCGCTCGGCTCGGAATACTGGCCACATACGGGCGAAGGCCGCGTGCTTTGTTTCCTGCTCTCGCTCTACGGCTTCGCCGTCTTCGGCTATGTGACTGCCACGCTGGCGACCTTCTTCGTCGGGCGTGACGCCGAAAGTGAGGAAGCGGAATTGGCAGGTGCTGACTCAATCAAGGCGCTCACTTCCGAGATCGCGGCGCTGCGAGCAGAGATTCGCGGGCTGCGGGACGATCAAGCCGGCGTCGAATCCTGACCGAGTTGGCCGGTGGTTGCCCTTCATGAGCATATTTGCTTCGAGAGGATAATATTTAATGATCAGTGAATTGGTACTATCTTTTGCCATGCAGACACCGTCCACTTCGCCGGGGGAATTCGATGTAAGGGTGGTGTGGCGCACAATCAGAGGGTTGGGAGAATCGTTGCTCGCGCGTGCGCCCTACATCGTGATTGGCATAATCGTCTTTCTTACTTTCCTGCTACTGGCGCGGATCGTCAAGCGCGCAATTAGGACGGCGGGTGAACGCACGCGGCTAGATGTTAACCTGGCCGATCTGCTGGGCCGTCTCGCAATGCTGGTCATCTCGGCGCTGGGCATTTTCGTGGCGGCAGTCGTTATATTCCCAACTTTCAAACCGGGCGACTTGATTACGGGACTTGGCATCACGTCGGTCGCCATCGGATTCGCTTTCAAGGACATCCTGCAAAACTTCTTTGCCGGAATCCTCATCCTCTGGCGGCAACCTTTTGTGGTCGGCGATCAGATTCGCAGTGGGAATTACGAAGGCACAGTCGAAGAGATCAACGTACGCTCCACACGGCTCAAGACTTACGAAGGCGAACGGGCCGTCCTGCCGAACGGCGATGTGTATACGAGCGCGGTGCTTGTCCGCACGGCCTACGACAAACGGCGCGTCCGATTCACGGTGGGCGTCGGCTACCCGGATTCGCTTGAGCAGGCGCGCGCGACGATTCATCGCGTACTGAAAGAGACGGATGGGGTGCTGAATGATCCTGGCCCGTGGGTTTATGTCGCTGAACTGGCTCCGTCGTCGGTGAATTTCAACGTCTATTTCTGGGTCATGTCGCAGCAGGCAAACGTATTGGCCGTCAGCGACCGCGTGGCAACGGGCATTAAACTGGCGCTCGACGATGCGGGCATTGATATGCCGTTTCCACATACAGTCGTACTGTTCCACGATCAGACGAACGCTCGGCAAGCAGACAGAAAGGGATAATTTCCGTAATGATCAATTGGCGTCAAATCGGCTCTCATTTTCCCTCAGTCGCCATTGCCTATCTGTTGGCACTGCCGGTCGCGTGGGATCGCGAAGAACACGCGCGAGGCGTAGGATTGCGCACTTTCCCTCTGGTGTCGGTGGCAAGTTGCGGTTATCTACTGCTTGCGGTGAGCGTGTTCGGAGGTAGCCACGAGAGCCAGGCGCGAATCCTTCAGGGATTGATGTCCGGCATTGGTTTCATTGGCGGCGGCGCGATTCTCAAACATGGCATGACAGTTCACGGAACGGCGACCGCCGCCAGCATTTGGAACACGGGAGCAATTGGGGCGGCAGTCGCCTGCGGGCGTTATGAAATCGCCGTCGTCCTGAGCTTGATAGATTTCATCACGCTGCGCTTCCTGACGGCATTTAAGATTGAAGACGAAACCGGGAGCGATGACGAGCATGGTACGTAATCAGTCGTTGTCGCCTGCTGCCTCATACCCAAGGCGATCATCACCGCATTCGGACCAATCATGTAATTCTAAAACGGTGTGAGTGATCGAATTTCAGCTCATTGTTCAGTTTTTGCCCAAGTAGCGATATGTAAAGTTCTTCCCTTCGCCAAGTGTAACCAGAACAACTGATTGCCTGCTCTCTGCTAAGAAAGAAAGTCCGCCCGGCAATCGTACGATTGCCGGGCGGACTTTCTTTTCTCGAACCTGGAATTGCTGACTATACTGGAACTTATTTCGTAACCTTTGCTGTGTGAAACAAGAGGCAGTACTTCAGCTTCAACGCCCATAAAGGTGAACGCTTGGTGTGGCCCCTCTCCACGGATTTGCCCGGTTATACCAGAATTCGACGCTCTTGATTGCCCGATCGCCACCGCGCAAATCTATCGCACGTGTCTGGCTGCCTGCCGGGATTCGATCGCGCAGGGTCAGCGCTTCACTGGTGCCATTGCTGTAATGAACCACCACCCGCTGGAATTGGATCGGTGCATTTTCAACCCGCAATTGCAAACTGCGAAATCGGCCATCCTCGCGGCCTACTGTAATCGCATCGTTGTCTCGCAAGCCATCCACGTTGGCCTGCCAAAGGTAATACCACCCGCCAGAGCTTGGACGGTTATCTGCCTGATCCAGGCCCATTCCATAAAGTTGAACGCTTGGTGTGGCCCCTCTCCACCGATTAGCCCGGTTATACCAGAATTCGACGCTCTTGATTGCCCGATCGCCACCGCGCAAAT
>CAZXHW010000013.1:0-11510 GCA_964639915.1 uncultured Heliomicrobium sp. | reverse complement strand
CTATCGCACGTGTCTGGCTGCCTGCCGGGATTCGATCCCGCAAGGTCAGCGCTTCACTGGTGCCATTGCTGTAATGCACCACCACCCGCTGGAACTGGATCGGCGCATTTTCGACCCGCAATTGCAAGCTGCGGAACCGGCCATCCTCGCGGCCTACTGTAATCGTATCGTGGTCTCGCAAGCCATCCACGTTGGCTTGCCCAAGATAGACCATATTGTTATTGCGTTGCGCCAAAGCTGCCTGGGTAACACCCAGGCACAACAATAAGGCGCCCATTATTCTTAGACTTCTTAGTACTAACATTTTCCCCCCTCTTAAATAGCAGGAGAGGCAAAACTCATGCGCCGCTCCCTGCTACGTTGATTTTGTTTTTGGATATTAACTATCTGCCATTGTTAGATGTTTATCCCTTCTCCTTACAACCCAACCTATTCCCTGCTGCCTCAGTGCTCAAAACCGCGGTCTGCCTGGCCTTCACGCTCCCACGGCCCTCTCTATCCCGCCTGTCGAAGACTCGACGGCTTCGGCCAATGACGTTCTGGCATGCTTGTCTTCAGTATCGGAAGGAACGATTAGGCGCTTTCCATCCAGCGAGTACGCCAAAGGCATGTTCCCTGCCAGAAAGAATCCGCCGCCGAAAAACCGCTGCAAGGTTGATTCTGCGACGCGGTAAATGGCGATCTGGAACTTCTCTGAAACGTGAACCTCGCTCACGCGACCGAGTAGTTTACCGTCTTTTGTCACCACGTTGGCTCCGATTAGAGTGCCGGAGTTTACTCCTCCGGCTAACACATCGCCCGTATCCGTGGTTGGTCTCAATGTGCCCGCGGCGACCATCACCGCATCCGGGCCGATGATGCAGTCACCCGCGGCCAACGCAACTGAAGCTCCTTCTATCGTGCGCAGCCCGACTCCCAGTACATGCCCGTTGGTTGGATGAAGGATCAAATCTTCCACCTCACCTAATTTTTCCCCTGTGTCAGACTTCAGCACGGCTCTCCCCTTCAAATCATCGGCGACGTTTAACATGTTCCATTTGTTATTTTTTACTTCACTCATCTCAATTCTCCTTTTCCTTATTTCGTGATTGGACTGAGCCGAAAGAAACGGCTCTTCATTAGAGATGGAGCAATAGCTGTACCTCGACCGCAACCACCGGCCAGAACGTGTATCCTTAGTTTTGGGCCCTGGAATACGCGCTGATGGTGTCAGCCCGCGAAGTGGATTGTGTGGCAATCTGGGACTCGCAGTCCCTGGATGCCCCTTTTCAGAGTGGTCACCTGTTGCAAATGATTGGCTTGATGGCTTAGCCCACATTCACCCGCCATTACATTGAGCAATAAAGCGCTGTGTTGCCCAACCGCTTCAGCATTGCCGCATTCGTCAAGGGGGCACGTTGATTGCAGTCTATTCAGGTAGGGAATCCCTCGAAGGTTGGATGATAGCAATGCTAATAGATATATAAGGAGAAGGAGCAAACAAATGAAAAGAACAATTTACAGCCTGGTTCTGGCGGCTATGATTACACTAGCCGGGCTTTTCACGACCGCGCAAGCGCAACAGCCTTACCGTGCAAATCACGAGCAAGTCAAAAACCTGATCGAGCGCATTGAGAAAGGGGCCGACGCCTTTCGCGCCAGCCTCAAGAATGCGCTCGAAAAAAGCCCCCTTGACGAGACCCGTGCGGAAGACAACATCAACCAATTCGTCAAGGATTTTGAACACGCGACCAACAGACTGAAAGATCGTTTCGGCGATGACAACACGGCGGTCGCCGCAGCCGAAGAAGTGCTGCAGCGTGGCACGGTCATCAACAGCTTCGTGGAGCGACGCTGGCTAAGCCAACAAGCGCAGCGTGACTGGAGGAATCTGCACCGGAATCTGACTGAACTTGCGCGCGCCTATCACGTCGGCTGGAGCTGGTCCAATTCCACGATTCATCCCTATCGAGTCAGTCAGGACAATATGAAATCGCTGATGGAGTGGATCGAGAGGCGATCTGACAGCTTCCGCGCCAGCCTGGACGATGCGTTGGATAAATCTCGTTTTGACGGAAGCAAGCGCGAAGACAACATCAATCTGTTCGTCAAGGACTTTGAGGCAGCGGCTGACCATCTGAAGGATCGTTACGCTGACACCTATTCGGCCGTCGGCTCAGTCAGTGAAGTGTTACGGCGCGGCGCGCTGATTGATCACTTTATGCAGCGGCACACCCTGACCTCGCGAGCGCAAAACGATTGGAGATTGCTCCGGGGAAACCTGGATGAACTCGCGCGCGCCTATAACGTCTCGATGAGCTGGAAAGACTGGACAGTAACGATTCGTTAACATACTGAATATTAGTGCGATATTGGGAGCGGTAGAGACGTGGTGAACGCGCTAGAGCGATCCTCACCACCTCACCTGGTTTCTATCTCAAAAAAGCTATGAAAAGAATTGCAACAACAGGCTGCTTGTTAATCGTCGCGATGATGAACTCATGCCTGCGCCTGAACAACTCATCCGCGCCCGCTGTGGATCAACAAATCATCCAGCCGGTCATGGCGATCGCTCCGTTGGAGCAGGGACGCGGGCAATGGCAAGTAGCTTCTGCCGATAAGGTCACGGTGACGGTGACAGCCCCAGGTGCAAAACAGGTATTAATCCTGGGCCGTCCTGAAGGAGTGGCCGAGGACGCGCAAGAAGAAATGGAAGAAAAGCAGCTTGAACTGAGCAGGCTTGACGCGTCCATGAGCGGCCAGAATGGGCGAGACGGAAAGTTCATCACTCAACTGACCCTGTCCGCTGATTTTGCCGCTGAGGTATGGGCCGAGGCCGTCTATGCGGATGGGGCGAAGAGGCAGACTGAAACCATAGCTCTGGCGGCTACAGCCCAGGATGTAAATCCCGATACTCCGGGAGAAGCCGCTGGCGGCTCGATCGGCACGGACGAATCAGCCCGATCCGATAAGCTGACTCGTGGCAGCATCAGGCGGCAATTATTGCGGACGGGTGAGCCGGACATTCGCCTGACGGTCAATCTACCGGCCTTCAGGCTAACGCTCTGGCAGAACGGCGCTGAGGTCGGGGTGTATCAGATCGGGATCGGTCGCAAGAATTTCCCAGTTCCCGTCGGCGAGCGCGAAGCGACAGCGGTGATCTTCAATCCAAACTGGATTCCGCCCGACAGCGCCTGGGTGCGTCGCGCTAAAGGCGTAGAGCCTTACGAAAAAATCACAGCAGACGATCCACGCAACCCTCTTGGCAAAATAAAAATCCCGCTTGGCGGTGGATATCTGATTCATGAAGCTGCCAAACCGTCGGACATCGGGCGGTTGACTTCGCACGGCTGCATTCGAATGCTGCGAGAAGACCTGTTTGACCTGGCGGAAAAGATCATCGCCGCGCGCAACTTGCCGGTGACGAAGTTGCAACTCGCACAAACCAGAAAAAATTCTGAGCGGCTGGGGGTGCAACTCGATGTTCCGCTGTTAGTGGACATCAACTATGACTTACAGGTGATTGAGGGCGGTGTGTTACATCTTTATCCCGATGTGTATAAGCGCGGAGCGTTTGCGTTGGATAGCCTGCGGGCAGAATTGCAAAGCGCTGGAATAGAGGTGACGAATCTGACGGACGCGAATCTCCAGGGAATGTTGGATCGCGCGGACAGCAACCAGCAATTCGTACTCAGTGTAGCCAACATCAGACGAAACCGCTGGAACGCTGGGAAAACTGTGCCGGTAATTGAAACACTTCCTTTGCCGGGGAGTAGTAATTGATGTGAAGCCTGTCACTGATTCGCCAGACATTTCTTATACTCTTTATCTATGTTTGATACGCATCAGGGCTCTGGGCATTAATTATACGTAGTGAACAAAGGTATGGCTGAAGACCTTATCCCCATTGAGATAAAACAATTTATTCTAAAAAGTATTGATTCCATCGCTCAGTTGGAAGCCTTACTGTTGTTGCGCAACAACCCGTTAGAGGAATGGGATGCCGGGAAAGTGGCCAGGCGGCTCTATATCAGTGAGCAAGAAACCACGCTATTGCTCGGACGGTTATGTGATGAGGGGTTTATTGTTGCCAAAAGCGACCAGACACTACGTTACCAATACCAGCCGCGTACCACCGAATTGATGCAGATGGTGAATCAGTTAGCGGAGATTTACGCCAAACAACTGGTGCCTGTCACGAATCTCATTCACTCGAAACCCCGAACCAGAATTCAAGAATTCGCCGACGCTTTCAAATTACGAAAGGACGATTGAGATGAGCGGAATTGTTTATAGCTTGTGTGCATTGACAGCGTTGGCCTGTGCTTGTCTGCTGTTGCTGGCGTGGCGGCGCAGCCGGTACAGGCTGCTGTTATGGAGCAGCCTCTGTTTCATGGGACTGACCCTGAACAACCTGCTGCTGGTGCTTGACAAGATCATCTTCCCGGAACTTGATTTGTCGTTATGGCGATTAACTACAGCGCTGGTTTCGCTTGGCGTGTTACTGTTCGGACTGATTTGGGAAACAAAGTGAGGTAAAGCCATGAGACTGTTTCTGCTCGGAGCATGCACGCAGGCCTCGCTAATGGTGGGCCTGTTCTTTTTGCGTTTTTGGCGGGACACGGGTGACCGATTCTTTCTTTATTTCGCGGTCGCATTCGGCCTTGGAGGTGTGGCCTGGGCAACGCTCGGGCTGACCCATGTTTCAGCCGAAGCGGAACCCTATATCTATTTGATTCGGCTTCTCTCCTTTCTCATTATTATCGCCGCTATCGTGGACAAGAATCGGAAGAAGCCCGCCACGGCTTCATTGCCGAAGGACCAGGCAGAGAACCAATCCTGAAGCAGGAGCCGCGCCACCAAATAGGCCGAAAACCCTGTGGCATATTCCAAGTACAGAGTGGTAATTTATTCAACGGCAGTTTTTTGTGTGCGCTGCAAGGCCCACTTCAGAAAGGGCGGCGTGAGTAGCGTGGTAATAATTACCATAAGCACTACGGCACCAAACGTGGCAGCGTCAATAGCGGGATCGCTCTGCCCTGCTGAGTTCGGCAACATAAGTGATGCGCCGATGCCCGCGAAGATCAAACCGACCTCGCCGCGCGGCACCATACCGATTCCGACAGCCAGGCGGTTAACCTGACGCTCCAGCACAGCCAGCGAGCAAACTTGTTTTCCGATGATGGCAACTAACGTGAGAGCAGCCGCAAAACCCAGCAACTCCCAGCGGGCGAAGTAGCGCAGGTCAACTTTCATCCCCATCAGCACAAAGAAGATTGGAGCGAGCAAGGCGCTGATGGGTTGGAGCAGTTCTTCCAGATGGTGGTCTCCCCGATCCCGGAAAGATTCAAAGTGCGCTTTGTCCAACACCAGCCCCGCCGCAAACGCGCCGACAATCGGTGCGAGTCCAACCAGCGCTGCCAGCCACGCAAGTAAAAAACAGAAAGCAATGGCGAGCGCCAACAACACACCACGCGTTTCCAGCCGCCCGGCCTGTTGGAACAAGCGTGGGACGAGGTAACGTCCACAAAGGATTGCGCCAATGAGAAAGGCGAAGGCTTTGAGCGCGATGATACTGACCTGCCATAACGATAGCACTTCTCCAGCAGTTTCTGCTTTGATCGCCCCGGCGACGACCGCGAGCACAAGCAATCCCAACACGTCGTCAATCACCGCCGCACCGAGAATGATGCGAGCTTCACGGCTTTGTAGCGCGCCAATGTCTTTCAACACGCGTGCCGTAATACCAACACTGGTGGCACACAGCGTGGCACCGATGAAGATATGACCGAGCGTCGCTTCGCCGGGCAGAAAGTAGGCCGCAACACCCCAGCCGAGAAAGAAGGGCGCAATGACGCCGGCGATGGCGACCAGCAGCGAAGACCAGCCGACTTCGAGCATCTCTTCGAGGTTCGATTCGAGGCCAACTTCAAAGAGGAGAATAATGACGCCGAGTTCGGCCAGCGCACCGATGATGACGTTTGTTTTAAGCGGCTCCGCTAATGTGAAGCCGAGCAGCACTAGATTGCCAATAAAGATTCCGCCAATCAATTCGCCGAGCACGGCGGGTTGCCGGAAGCGCTCAAAGAGTTCACCGCTGAGTTTGGCAATGATCAGCATGACTGCGACACCGGCGAGCACGACAGGATCGAGGCCGTGTCCTGGTTCCGCGCCGGCTGTTTCACCGCCACCACTGGCCGCAATTTCTGGACTCAAAAACCAGAGCCCGCCAATCGCTAGCAAGCTAAAAAGAAGAATGCGTTTTGTCATCAGCTATTCTCGTTTTGCGGCAAAAGGTGCGTCTATACCCTTCGCCCGCTTAATTCCCATTCAATAAGTCTTTTGCCGCTAGTTCGTCAGTGATGAGGACGTTAAACAAGCGTCCTTTGAGAGCCGCTTGCAGTGCCGCCAACTTATAGCGACCTGCCGCGACCACCACTGTCTTTTGGGCTTTGACCATCGCTTGAGCCTGCGCGACGCCGAGCGCTGGAAAAATATTCCATTCCGGCGCAGTCGTTCCGTCTTCGGCAAAAAACGAATAATTGATGTCACCAACCGCGCCTTCTTTAAGCAGGGCCGCTTCGGTCAGTTTCAGGTTTTCGAGCATGTATTGATGGGGGCGCGGCGCGAGTTTTTGATACGTGGAATCCGTTTTCAGACAGCCGAGGCTGGTAAACAGAAAATCGGTGCGCTTTATCTCAGCCAGGACTTCCTGCACGGCTTTGCGGTGACTGAACTCTTCGTATTCTTCTCGGATTTTCTGGCGCGAAAGGGGCTTATTCATCGGCAAGCCGGTAGCGAAATGAGCGCGACCCGGTAGCCTGCCGCTTCGCACCCAGAGCAACGTCACCAGCACCACCGGGTCAATGTGCGTGAGCACGGGACCGGTATCAATAATGGCGGCCGGAACCAACTTGTTATCACGCGCTTCCTGCGGCAGCGCCATCACCATCTCGTACATGGTATCGCCACCACCGAGCGCAACTGTCGCTCCTGCTCCGACAGCTTCCTCAAAGTATTGTGCCGCCGCCTTGCCAATCATCCGCCGTAGGAAGGCTAGATCATCGGCGTAAGAGACGACGACGGCCGCCTGCAACCAGTCGTATTTGCTTTTGAGTTGTTCGCCCAAGTCATACAGCTTCGGTGGGCTGAATTCGATCCGCACGTAGCCTTGCTCGCGCGCTTCGGCGAGCAGACGCGCGACCTGCGTCGAGGAGGCGCGGATTTCATGCGAGATCTCAGTCTTCGTCATCTCTCGTTCGTAGAACAGATGGGCGACTTTCAAGACCTGCTGCAAACGTTCATCGGCATCCGGTTTTTTAGGCATGCTTGTTTCTCCTTTGTCCTCTGGCCAGGTCGCCAGCACGACGGCTCAGAGTTTACCTGCTTCGACCCATTTCGGTTAAGTGAAAAACGTAAGGCGTGTTTTAACATAAAATGTTTGAAATAACATTAACCTTTGGTGTAGTATCTGTCGGCATTGAGACCGACTTCATTAGGTCGAGGTCAAAACGTATGTCGCAACTGCCGGTCAGTTTATTGCTGGGCGCGTTCGCCGCGGGCGGAATCATTCTAATTTTCCTGGTCCGGCTGGTGTTGCGAACGCAACTGCGCGGAGTCGCCACCAGCCCGACGCGCATGGTCGGCTTGAAAGGCAAGGCCGTAACCGAAGTCAAGCCTGAAGGCCGGGTGATGGTGCAGGGCGAATACTGGTGGGCGCACGCGCGTGCGTGGATCGCCGAGGGAGAAAACGTGCGCGTCGTCGGCATTGAAGGGATGACGCTCGAAGTCGAACCTTGCCCGGAAAAGTCCCTGATTCCCCGCCAAGTTTCCGCAATCGCTCCGCCGGATGTCGAGCTTCGATAACGCCTGATCTGCGCTGGCAGGCTCAGGCCGAGGAGATGGTTATGTTTGAAATGTTTTTGATCCCGTTTTTCGTGCTGCTGTTCTTGTTTATCTACGTTTTGAGCGCCCTCAACATCCTCCCGGAATACGAACGCGGCGTCGTCTTTCGGCTCGGGCGCTTGCTGCCAGAAGCCAAGGGGCCGGGCGTGGTCTTCGCCTTCTGGCCGGTTGACCGTATCGTGCGCGTCAGTTTGCGCACGGTGACGCTGGACGTGCCGCCGCAGGACATCATCACGCGCGATAACGTGACGGTCTCGGTCAATGCCGTGGTCTACTTCCGCGTGCTTGATCCGCGGCTGGCCATTGTGGATGTTGAGAACTACCTCTACGCCACCTCACAGCTTGCCCAGACAACGCTGCGTTCGGTGCTGGGCGAGGTCGAGCTGGATGAGTTGCTTTCAGCGCGCGAGAAGCTCAACACACGTTTGCAGGACATTCTTGACCGGCAGGCCGACCGCTGGGGGATCAAGGTTTCGCTGGTTGAGATCAAAGGCGTTGACCTGCCGCAGGAGATGCGCCGGGCAATGTCGCGCCAGGCCGAGGCAGAGCGCGAGAAGCGCGCCAAAATCATCCACGCCGATGGCGAATACCAGGCGGCGGAGAAACTGGTCAAGGCGGCCAATGCGATTGCCACAGAGCCGGTCGCGATTCAGTTGCGCTACCTGCAAACGCTGACGGAGATCGGCGTCGAGCAGAACACCACGGTTGTCTTCCCGATTCCACTTCAGATGTTCGAAGGGTTGTCGCACTTGTTGAGCAAAGAAAAGGTCGAAGTGCCGATCCCCCGTCTGGCTGAGCCGGTCGCGGTTTCGCGGAATGAAAATCATGAATACCAACGGTAGATATTCTGAAGGAATCGTCTTTCGAAACATAAGACGATCGTGTCGTTCGCCATATCTCTGTGTGTGTTCCCATAATAGCGAAAGGCAAAGGAGATGGATGAAAAGGTTGAGACCCCGTCCACCAATTTAGGTTGGTGTAAGCAATCTTTCATCTTTGTTTTGCAGCCCCCCGAGGAGCGTAAATCAAAATGGAAGGCAACTATGAAGTCGTCTTTGATATTGCTCAAGCGGGGTATCAACAATGGACGTTTCCCGCCTTTGGACTGATTTTCGTTGGTATTAGCAGTCTTCTATTAGTGTCGAGATCTTGGCGATTCAAGGCGTTTAGAAATGGCAGATCAGAGAGAGCGGCCAAATGGGGCATCCTGATGATGACTGGCTTTGCTGTTTTTTGGACGCTTGCGGCTTTCCTTGGCACCTACTCCGAATACAGGCAGTTAAGAAGAGCGGCAGAAACCGGCAAATATGAAAGTGTTGAAGGGATCGTTACGAACTTCGTCCCTATGCCCCATGAAGGGCATCGCGATGAAAAGTTTTGCGTGAAGAACACTTGTTTTTCCTATTCTGATTATTCTGGAAGGGCCGGATTCAATCATACCAGTTCGCATGGTGGGCCGATCAAAGAAGGGTTACCGGTGCGGATTCATCATATAAACGGTGTGATCATCCAGCTCGAAGTCGCCAGGCAAGACTCCAGATAAGCAAAACGAAAATAGCCGACCTTACGGCGATCCAGACTCGGCACGCGCGAGAAACGGATACAGCAAAATGCGCATACTTCTCATAACCATCGGCACCCGCGGCGACGTCCAACCTTTTGTGGCTCTCGGGCGAAGGCTGAAACAGAACGGTCACGACGTTGCGCTATGCACAAGCTCAAGTTTTTCCTCTTGGGTTGAGCAGCATGGCCTGGAATATCGTTACCTGAACAATGAGTTTGTCGAGCTGGCACAAGGTGAAGCCGGCCGCAAAGCAATGGAGGAATGGGGCGGTTGGACCGGCCGGCTGAAGTGGATGGCAGAGGCGACGCGGCTTTTCAAACCGATCTTTCGGAAGACCCTCAAAGAGGAATGGGAAGTCGCTCAAGACGCGGAGATGATTATCTACAACCCGCAATCAGTGGGCGGCTTTCACATGGCGGAAGCCTTGGGCGTGCCTGGCATTATGGCCGATGCGTTGCCGACGTGGGTTCCAACGGGCGCTTTTCCGAATTTCACGTTTCCCGATCTCGGATTGGGGGACTCATACAACCGCCTGACTTACCGCCTGCTTCCGCTTATGACCGGGGGAATGTTCGGCAGTATTGTGAAGGAGTGGCGCAGGGACACGTTAAAACTGCCGCCACGCTCAATGACCAAGGGAGAACTATGGAGGTCAAATGGCCAGCCCGTGCCGGTTTTATATTCCTTCAGTCGTCATGTTCTTCCGCCCCCGGCAGACTGGTCGAAGCAAATACACGTGACGGGGTATTGGGTGCTCGACGAGTCCCAAAACTGGCAACCTCCGCCCGCGCTGTTGAAGTTTTTAGACGCAGGACCGCCACCTGTGTTCATCGGCTTTGGGAGTATGAGCGGGCGTGATCCGGTGCGCACGACGCGCCTTGTGCTTGAAGCTCTTGCAAAAACGGGTCAGCGTGGATTGCTGGTCACGGGTTGGGGCGGACTGGAGACCGAACAACTCCCTGAAGATGTCTTCAAAGTCGAGAACGCCCCTTACGACTGGCTCTTTCCGCGCGTGGCCGCCGTGGTGCATCACGGCGGAGCCGGAACTACAGCCGCAGGCTTACAAGCGGGAAAGCCATCGGTGATTTGTCCCTTTGTCGCCGACCAGCCCTTTTGGGGGCAACGCGTCGCCGCTCTCGGCGCTGGCCCGCCGCCGATCCCTCAACGCAAGCTCACCACCGACAACCTCGCTGCCGCAATTCGACAGACAGTCACAGACGCAGGAATGCAACAGCGCGCTGCCGCTCTCGGAGAAAAAATCCGCGCCGAAGATGGCACCGGGCAAGCCGTAAGTTTGATCGAGAAGTATGCGGCTGAATGACCTTTCCAAGAGACAATGTCAGCCAAGATGTGCTGCCGAGAGGAACTGAATGATCACGGTCGAGAACCTATCTTTTACTTACCACAAGGCCGTAAAACCGGCGCTGAAAGGGCTGCACTTCGAAATTGCCCATGGTGAAATCTTCGGCTTTCTCGGGCCAAGCGGGGCGGGCAAATCCACGATGCAAAAGATACTGATCGGGCTGCTGAAGGATTTTCAGGGGCAGGTTTCTGTCTTCGGCAAGGACTTGAAGGATTGGCAGTCTGATTATTACGAGCGCGTTGGCGTCTCGTTCGAGTTCCCGAACCATTACCTGAAACTGACGGCGCTGGAAAATCTCCGTTACTTCGCCGCGCTCTATGGCAACGCCACCAAGGAGCCGCGCCGCTTGCTTGAACGCGTCGGGTTGGGCGAGGACGGTGACAAGCCGGTGGCGCAGTTTTCCAAGGGGATGAAAAACCGGCTCAACGTGGCACGCGCACTTCTGCACGACCCGGAGCTGCTTTTTCTCGATGAGCCGACGACCGGGCTTGACCCGGTGAACGCGCGGCTGATCAAGGAACTAATTGAGGAACAACGGAGCGCCGGAAAGACAGTCTTTCTCACCACGCACAACATGACTGTCGCCGATGAATTGTGTGATCGCGTGGGCTTCATTGTTGACGGCGAGGTCAGGCTGATTGACGCTGCGTATTCCGGCCCATCGTGAACACCAATTCCGGTTCAACGTGAACGGCGATT
>CAZXHW010000012.1:0-25907 GCA_964639915.1 uncultured Heliomicrobium sp. | reverse complement strand
CAGACATTGAACGAGTGCGATTCAAGCTGGGGTTTGCGCATCAATTTTCAAACGGCCACAAACTTGGTGTGTTCTACAGACATGGGTTGATGTCGGCCAGTGACAACGACACTCTGCGCACGTTCAACAGCCTGCCGTTGGCGCTGGACTCGATTCGGTATTCCAGCCAGACATCCGAACTTGGCGCCAGATTGCGCGGTGCGCTTACTCGGCGGTTGTTTTACGGCGCAGAGGCTCATTTCCTGACGACAGGCGTCAAGGAAAATATCAACCGATCAGCCATCTTCGAAGCTGCGGAACGTGAACGCATTACGCGCACAACTGTGGGCTTTGGTTTGGGTTATGCGCTGCCAAGACGAACTGTTTTGAGTGCGGATTTTGCCATGGGCTCTTCGCATGCACGGGAAAACTACGTCGAGCGCGCTACAGGCAACCCCATTGAACGCGAGCTTGTGCAATTACGATATTTATCGGTTCAAGCGGGCATTCAAACCGATTTGTGGCGAAATCTTTTCACCAGCATTTCGTTTTTCAAGCTGGCTCAATCGCGCACTGAAGATCACAGACTTTTTCCTGACCGATTTGGCCGTCTACTGGACATCACCGGAATATTTGTTCCGGACAACGTGACCAGAGAAAAATTTTCTGACAACTTCGCGGATTTCGGTTTCGGTTGGCGAATCACGCACAATGTTCTGGCACAGTACATTTTGGCGACCAGTTACGGGCAGCGCGCGCCAAACCACATTTTCCTTTTGCGGTACACGTTCAAACGTGACGAGTAAACTTTGGGGTTCAGTCTACGCAATTGCACAGCCTGAACTGCTGAAATTTCCTTACGATTCCTTCTTTACCTGACAACGATGCAACTTAAAAAGTTCACCGCTTTCGCAGCGGCTTTTCCATTCTTTATCTGCCTCCTGCTGGGCACGAATCCAGTCACAGCGCGCTTATCGGACAATGCGTTGCTACTTCCAGCGGGCAAGGCTTCCGCCGGAACATTCCGTTTTGCCGTGCTGGGCGATGCAGGCACCGGCAAGGAAGGTCAATTTGCCATTGCCAAACGCCTGACTCAGTTTCTGGGCGAGCGTCCTTTCGATACCGTTCTGATGCTGGGCGACAACATTTACTCCAGCGGCAGCCCATCTGATATTGGAAAGAAATTTGAACAGCCGTATGCCGAGCTGTTGAAACAAGACGTCAAGTTTTACGCCGTACTGGGCAATCACGATGTGCGGCGTGGCCGAGCCTTTCAAACCAATTATCCGAAATTCAACATGGGCGGAAAATGCTATTACTCGTTCACCAACAATGGAGGGTTAATTGAATTTTTCGCCCTGGATTCCACAGCATTTGGTGAGAAACAGCGCGTCTGGCTGGAAGCGGCGCTGACATCCTCAAAAGCCCGGTGGAAAATCGCGTATTTCCATCACCCCCTTTATTCCTCCGGAAAAACGCACGGTTCAGACGACGCACTACGCGAAACGCTTGAACCACTGTTCATCAAATATGGGGTAACGGCAGCACTTTCCGGCCACGATCATTTTTACGAGCGAATCAAACCGCAACGCGGCGTTCAATACTTTGTTTCCGGAGCCAGCGGCCAGCTTCGCCCCGGCAACATCAACCGCCGCAGCCCGCTCACAGAAGCTAGCAACGATAAAGCCTGCAGTTTTATGTTTGCCGAAGCATCGAAAGACAACTTGAACTTTTGGGCTATTGATTCCGCCGGAAACATCCTCGACAGCACTTCCCTGAAACATTCGGAGCGACGCAATGATTGAACGGCTGATTTCCTTTGCCCTGAAACAGCGGTTCATCACTTTGGCATTGGTCGGCGCATTGATCGCCGCCGGATTGTATTCGCTGTACACCATCCCGATTGATGCCTTCCCTGACCTTACGAATAACCAGGTCACGATCATCACGGAAGCTCCTGGAATGGCCGCCGGTGAGGTCGAAAGCCAGGTCACATTTCCCATCGAAGGCGCGATGCTGGGGTTGCCGCGAACCGAGGAAGTCCGCTCCATTTCCAAATTCGGTTTGTCACTAATCACGGTTGTCTTTGACGACAGCGTCAACACCTATCTGGCGCGCCAGTTTATCAACGAACGATTGAACGAAGCCAAAACCCGAATCGCGCCGGGATTGGAACCAGTGTTGGGCCCGGTGGCGACGGCGTTCGGAGAAGTTTATCAATACACCATCGAAGACAATCGCAAAGACAAATCCAAAGACAGCGTGATGGAACTGAAAACGCTGCACGATTGGTTCGTCAAACTGCAACTGCGAACCGTTCCGGGTGTCGGCGAAGTCAATTCCTGGGGCGGAGAAACGCAACAGTTCCAGGTGCTGGTGGACCCGGCCAGGCTGGTGAAATACGGGTTGACCTTGCACGACGTGTTCAACCGCGTGGCGGAAAATAATTCCAACTTCGGCGGCGGGTACATTGAACATCGCGCCGAACAATACACCGTGCGCGGTGTGGGGCTGTTGCAAAGTTCCGCCGACATTGAAAACATCGTCGTCAATGCCAGTGCTGGAACTCCGGTTTACCTGCGCGACCTGGCGGAAATCAAAGCTGCCCCCATGCAGCGCCAGGGCGCGGTTTCGCGCGACGCCACGGGCGAACGCGTCGCCGGAATGGTCATCATCCTGAAAGGGGAAAATGGCAAATCGGTCGCCGAGCGTGTCAAACAGAAAATTGCCGACCTGCAACCCGCGCTGCCCACCGGCGTCAGCATCAAATCTTTCTATGACCAGACCGACGTCATTGACCACACCATCCAAACCGTCAAATGGAATCTGATCGAAGGCGCGGTGCTGGTGATCATCGTTCTGTTTCTGTTCCTGCGGAATGTTCGCGCTTCGCTGATTGTCGCGGCGGTAATCCCCATTGCCATGGTTTCCGCTTTCATCGTGATGAAATGGATGGGCGTTTCGGCAAACCTGATGAGTTTAGGCGCAGTGGATTTCGGGCTGATTGTGGATGGCGCGGTGGTCATGATGGAAAACTTCATTCGCCGATTGAGCCATCCAAAACACCAGGGGCAAACAACTGAAACTATTCACGATGCCGCAATTGAAGTCGGCAGGCCGATTCTGTTTGGCGTACTGATCATCATCGCGGTTTACCTGCCGGTTTTCACGCTGCAAGGGCTGGAAGGCCGCATGTTTTCCCCCATGGCGATCACGGTTTGCGCGGCGCTGCTGGGTTCATTATTGCTGGCGTTGTTGTTCGTTCCGGCAATTTCTTCGCTTGTTCTGCGTGGAGAAATCAAGGAACACGAAGGCAGGCTTTATCACTTCGTGCAGCGCAGTTACGTCCGTTTGCTGGATAGCGCGTTGAATCATCGCTGGCTGACTATCGGCGCAGCGGTTTTGGTCGTTTCGCTGGCCATCGGCTCGTTGGCGTTCATCGGCACGGAATTCATGCCGCGCCTGGACGAAGGCTCGATCTTGATCGAGACCCGCAAACTGCCCAGCGTCTCGCTAACTGAATCCGTTAACATCAGCCAAAAGGTCGAAGAAATCGTCAAATCCTTCCCCGAAGTTGAAAGCGTCGTCACCAAAATTGGCCGCCCTGACCTGGCCACGGAAGCGATGGGCATTCATCAGGGCGACGTGTACGTCATCCTGAAACCGCACGATCAATGGCCGAAAACGATGACGAAAGAAAAGTTGATCGAAGCCATGTCCGACGAACTCGGCAAGCTGCCGGGCGTGGCGTACAACTTCACACAGCCGATGGCCATGCGTTTGGACGAAACCATCTCCGGCGTCAAAGCTGACGTCGCCGTCAAACTCTTTGGCGAAGACCTGAACGTGCTGGAAGAAAAAGCCGCCGAAATTGCCCGCGTGCTCGAAAAAGTCCCTGGTTCCGCCGACGTGCAAGCCGAAGCCCTGTCCGGCGCGGCGCAACTGCAAATCACCATTCGCCGCGAACACATTGCACGCTATGGCTTGAACGTCGCCGATGTGCGAGAGCTGATTGAAACTGCGGTCGGCGGCAAAGTGGCCACAACCTTGATTGACGGCCAGAAACGCTTCGACGTCTTGGTGCGCTTCCCTGAACACCTTCGAGATGATCCCGACCGCATTGCCGATTTACCCTTGACCGCTCCGGCGGGCGAACGCTTGCGGCTGGCAGACATTGCCAGCGTCGAGCTAATTCGCGCGCCTGATCTGATCAATCGCGAAAACAATCAACGCCGGATTGTGATTCAATCCAATGTGCGCGGACGCGACATCGGCAGCTTTGTCGCCGAAGCCCGCTCGAAAATCGCCGCCGCCGTCAAAATGCCTTCGGGATATTTCATCGCCTGGGGAGGCCAGTTTGAAAACCAGGAACGCGCTATGAAGCGCGGCTATATCGCCGTGCCGCTGGCAATGGTGCTGATTTTTGCGCTGCTGTTCGTGATGTTTGGCTCGGTCAAACATTCACTGCTGATTATCCTGAACGTTCCCTTCGCTGTGGTCGGAGGCATTGCCGCACTGTGGCTGCGCGGACTGAACCTGAGCCTTTCGGCAGCCATTGGCTTCATCGCCCTGTTTGGCGTCGCCGTGCTGAATGGCGTGGTGATGATCGCATACATCAACAAACTGCGCGACGAAGGCTCTTCCGTTCGCGACGCCGTCCGCGAAGGCGCACGCATTCGTTTGCGCCCTGTGCTAATGACGGCGCTTGTTGCCAGCCTGGGCTTTGTCCCGATGGCCATTTCGACCAACCCCGGCGCAGAAGTTCAACGCCCGCTGGCGACTGTAGTCATTGGAGGTCTGGTGACTTCGACGTTGCTGACTTTGCTGGTGCTGCCGGTGATTTACCGAATGTTTGAACGTGATCCCAAAACCAGCCTCCTTGATAAACCTAGCGCGGAAATCGAAGACAATGTGGCATTCGAAGAGACAGGACAGGTAAAGTAGGTTTTATTGCCGGTGAAGTTTGGGGAATTGGTGGCGGGAGGTAAGTAGCTGAAAGCGACCTCAGTGTACGAGCGGATTGGCAATACGTAACCGCCCTTCGATAACCAACGAGGTGTTCATATCTTCGGAGTAAAGAACAGAGGCATCGGCAGCCAATGCGCAGGCAACAACCAAACTATCCAATAAGAAAATTTGTAGCGCTCTCTCAGTTCCGATGCTTTCAGCAAAATGTCTTTGTCGAGCCGGACGACCGTATGTTTCAGATAAAAGTCTTCGATGATGTCCTGGATTCGTGCTTCTTCAAGCTTCGCTTTTTTGACCAGGTTAACGCAGACCTCATTGATTATCTGAGTGCTTACAACCAGGTAGTCACGCCGAACAAGATTTTGCGCCAATGCAGTTTTATCCGCATCCTGCCCTTCCATAAAGGCATAAAGCCAGATATTGGAATCAACAAAACAAGTTTGCGTAGCCTGCTTGTCAACGTTCATAAATTTCATCCCGTGTTAGCGGCTTAAAGTCTTCAATTTTGATGGGGTTTGCCAACAACTCTTCAATCGCGCTGGACTTTCTGACAGCGTCTTCAGTCAGTACAATCACACGTATTGGGCCAATCAGTTTTCCCTTCAACTCTTCAGGAATCTCTATACTCCCATTCTTTACCTGAGTCTGAAATTCGATTGCTTGCATAATCAACCTCCTTTTACGCTTTCATAATTATCAAGCTCTTTCCCTATTCACAGCGTAACTTAAACAACCGCGAATGTCTTTGTCAGAAAATACGTAAAATCATCCCGAAAGCCTTCAGCAACTTCCCCCTCATACTCGCGTCGCTAACTGAACAAACCTCTGATTTCCACGAAGACCATCCAGCATCGGTTCCACCTTCATAAAAGCCAAAACACCTGACCTTTCTTCATAAGCTGTTTCCAGCCATCCCATCGTCTGATCCAGATCGCCAAGTCCCAGATGTATTACAGCCATCAGGTAAGAAGGCACATATTGCTTCTTCGACAGGCTTTCCAGTTGGGAGAGCATTTGGCGGGCTTCGCGGTGTTTTCCTGCGCGAGCGCTGGCGTGGCCCAGATAGCCAATGAAAGTCGGGATGGCTCCTGAAAGACTGATGGCTTTGCGAAAGGCGTTGATGGCTTCAGTGAAGTTTTGCTGCTGGATAAACACCATGCCTCGGTGCCAATAAGCAAAGCCGAAGTTCGGGTCCATTTCCAGCACTTTAGCGCTTTGCTTCAGCGCTTCGTCGTAACGGCGGGCGAAATAATAGGCCCAGCCGAGGCTGAGACTGAGAAATAAGGAAAGCGGTTCCAGCTCCTGGGCGCGTTTGCACGACGCGATGGCTTGTTCGTGCTGGCCGGTGGCTTTCAGGTAAAAGCCATATCCATCGTGCGCGTTGGCAAAATTCGGGCTGAGTTCGATAGCGCGTTTGAATTCATTTTCGGCTTCAGCGAAATCCCAATCGAATAGCAGCCTGAAAAATCCCAGCGAGCAATGCGCTTCGCCCAAGGTGTCATCGAGTTCCAGGGCTTTCAGCGCGGCGGCTTTGGCCAGCGGATAAGCATCGCGCGGCGGCTGGCCTCCAGTGGAAGACGCCAGAAAGCCATAGGCTTCGGCCAAGCCGGAATAGGCCAGCGCGTAATTTGGGTCCAGGTCAATCGCCTGCTGAAAATGTTCAACGCCTTTGCGAATCCATTCAGGTGTGCGTTTGCCGACGTAATACCGGCCTTTCAAATACAAATGATACGCTTCGGTGTTGTCGGTGTAGCGTTTTTTCAACAACTGGCGGTCTTCGCCGGAAACATGCAAGCGAAGCTTCTGGCTGATTTGTTCGGCGATTTCATCCTGCAAGGCAAAGATGTCAGTCAGCTTGCGACGATATTCTTCGCCCCACACTTGCGAAGAACGAGCGACATCAATCAGTTCAGTTTTGACGATGAGTGAATCGCCAAGCTGAATGACGCGGCCAGTCAGCACGGCGCGCACAGCAAGCTCTTCGCCGGTTTTTTGCGGATCGGTTTTGCGGCCTTTGTAACCAAAAACGGTGCTGCGCGGCACAACGCGAAGCTTCGGCAAATTCGACAGACTGTTGATGATGCTTTCGGTGATGCCGTCGGACAGGTATTCCATTCCGGCGTCTGCGCTGGCGTTTTCCATTGGCAAAATTGCCAGCGATTCGATTTCGGCGCTGATCGGTCGGCGTTCAAGCGAACGATTGGATTGCAACCGGCCTGAAGGAGATAAAACTTCGCCAGTGCGAAATTCAGCGGTTAACGCCTCGCTGATTTCCTCGCCGGACTTTCTAACCGGTTGTTCGTGACTGATACGCGCGAATTCAGCGTCAAAATCCAGGCGGCTTTTGATGTGCCGCAAATCGCTCAAGAAACTTTTGATTGTCTGGTAACGGGCTTCGCAATCTTTTCTAAGCGCCTTTGCAATATTGACTTCCAGTTCCGCGGGGGCTTGGCGGCAATAATGCCTCAGCGGCGGCGGTTCAACGTGAATGATTGCAGCTAGCACATCCGTTGTGGTTGCGCCGTCGAAAGGCACTCGACCGGTCAACATTTCATAAAGCAATACGCCGAGGCTGAAAATGTCGCTGCGCGCATCAACAATCAACCCCCGCGCTTGTTCCGGCGACATGTACGTCGCTGTTCCCATCACCGTGCCCGGATCGGTTTTGGCTTTGATTTGCGTCGCGGCTTCCTTATCCACCACCGGTTCCGACTTTTCAGTCAGCTTCGCCAAACCAAAATCCAAAACTTTGACGTACCCATCGGGCCGGATCATCACGTTTTCTGGTTTGATGTCGCGGTGTGTGATGCCCGCTTCGTGGGCGGCTTGAAGCGCGCTGGCAACCTGGCTACCGATTTCCAAGGCTTCGCGCAGAGCAATGCCTTCGGGACGCAAATGCTGTCGCAGAGTTAGGCCGATAATGTGTTCAGTCGCGATGAAGTGAAGACCCTTTTCCTCGCCGACCTCATAAATCGTGATGATGTTCGGATGGTTAAGCGCAGAAGCCGCGCGGGCTTCCTGTTGAAAGCGGGCAACGCGAACTGAATCTTTTGTAAAGACTTCGGGCAGGATTTTCAGCGCCAACTTGCGGCCAAGCTTGGAATCTTCGGCCAGATAAACTTCACCCATTCCGCCTGCGCCGAGTTTTTCCAGAATTCGATAATGTGAAATCCGTTGGTCTATCACTTGGCCATCGAAGGATCATCGAGTCGTTGTTCCAGGTAACTTTGCGTCAAATGATGATACGCCTCTGCGCTATGTTCAACTGAACGGAGCGCTCCACCGGAGAGTTCTTTTTTGACCGTAGCGGGCGAACCGGCGGCCAGCATCCGCGGGGGAATGATCGTGCCGGGTGTGACGACGCTGCCTGCGGCGGTCATCGCTTGTTCACCGACCACGGCTTGATGCAGCACTATGGAACCCATTCCGACAACCGCGCCGTTTTCAATGGTGCACCCCTCCAGCAAAGCTCCGTGGCCGATGGTGACGTCTCCTTTGATAACCGTGGGAATTTCCGGCGTCGTGTGAATTACGGAGTTGTCTTGTACGTTGGAGCCGCGACCAATGACGATGCGGCCTTCGTCGCCGCGAAGCACCACGCCATACCAGATGCTGACTCCATCGCCGAGTTCCACGTCACCAATGATTGTGGCGGTTGGGGCGATGAAGACGTTTTGGCCAATGCGCGGCCGCTTGCCCTTGTATTCGAAAATCATTCTTGTTGCCTTTCGACTTTTGCTTTTCTATTAACGGTCACGGTACTGGCTCTCGTAAAACGCCTTGAAGTATCCATACATGGACCAACAAGAAGAAATCACGACCAACCACAACAAGCCTCGTCCAATTCCATAAAACATTACGCGCCAGTCTAGCCAGTTCATTTCCATGGGACCAAAAAAATGGCTGAGCGCGATGCCCATTTCCGGCACGGTCCAAAACTGGATGATCGGAAAGGCTTTGGTTTCAACCGGAGGGCCTCCATTGACCGATGAAGTGATCAAAAACGCGATGGTCACAACCTGTGAAAACATTTTGAATTTGCCAGCTTTCGACGCTGGAATCGTCCAGCCTTCGGTCGCAGCAAGTGCCCGCAAACCGGAAACGGCAAATTCTCTGCCGACGACAATCACCACAGCCCATGCCGGAGCCAGCCGATTTTCGACTAGTGAAATGAAAGCAGCAGAAATCAGCAGCTTGTCTGCGATTGGATCCAGCAGGATTCCAAACTTGGAAACCTGGCCGCGTTTGCGTGCCAACCAGCCGTCAACGGCGTCAGTGGTAGCGGCAATTAAAAACAAAGTCACCCCGGCGATGTGTTGCGGCATGCCGACGTAATCTTCTGAAAACTTCGTCAGAAGCACGACCACCAGCAAAGGGACAATAAAAATTCGCAGAAGTGTGAGTAGGTTAGGCAGGTTCATGTTCAGTTCGCGTTTGCAGTTCACGGTTCACAGCCGCCGTCAATCTACACTGCAAACTGTGAACTGTGAACTAGCCGCGATACTTATTCGTGATTGGCATGCGGCGATCACGCCCGAAAGCGCGCGGAGTGATGCGAACGCCGGGGGCTGCTTGGCGGCGTTTGTATTCGTTCAGATCCACCAGGCGCGAAATGCGCCGGACGATGGCTTCATCAAAGCCTTCGGCAATGATCGCTTCAATGCTTAGATCCTGTTCGACATACAAATCCAGAATAGCGTCCAGCACTTCGTACGGTGGCAATGAATCGGTGTCTTTCTGGTCTTCACGCAGTTCGGCTGAAGGCGGACGGGTGATGATGTATTCGGGAATAACCGGCTGTTGACCAAGTTGGTTGACGTAATGACAAAGCTCATAAACCAGCATCTTCGGAACGTCTTTGATGACGGCGTACCCGCCACACATATCGCCATAGAGCGTGCAATATCCGACAGCCATTTCGCTCTTATTGCCAGTGGTCAAAACCATTGCGCCGAATTTGTTCGACACAGCCATCAAGATATTACCGCGAACGCGCGCCTGGATGTTTTCTTCTGCAACTCCCATCGGCGTTCCGGAAAATACCGGTTCCAGCATCGTCAGGTATTGTTTGAACGTCTCTTCAATTGGGATGACGTGATAGGCGACGCCAAGATTTTTCGCCAAACTTTCAGCATCCCGCGCGCTCTCGCCGGAAGAAAACCGCGTCGGCATAAACACACAAGTCACGTTTTCTGCGCCGAGTGCTTCTACGGCAACGCAGGCCACCAAGGCCGAATCCACTCCCCCGGACAAACCGATCACAACGCTTTTGAAGCCGTTTTTCAAAACGTAATCGCGCGTGCCGACAATCAGAGCCTTGTAAACTTCTTCCGGAAGCGTTGGCGCTTGATAAACAGGCGCTATCGGCTGGTGACTTTCTGTATCCGGTTTTCCTTTCTCAAAAGGTACCTGCCGCAACTCAATTTGCTCAACATTGATTCCCTGGCTGGTGATATCAATTCGTTCCTGCCTGCGGCGTGGATCATGTAATCGCTCTTTGAAAACCCGTTCGGCGTTAATGTCGGCGATGATCAACTCTTCTTCAAACAATTTGCCGCGTGCGGTGATCTGGCCGCGTTCATTGATAACCAGACTTTGCCCGTCAAAGACCAGTTCGTCCTGTCCGCCAACCAGATTCACGTACGCCAGCGCCACCGCGTTGTCTTCCGCGCGCGTTGCCAGCATCCGTTCGCGGTCTTTTCCTTTGGCAGCGTGATACGGCGAAGCGGAAATGTTGATGATAATTTGCGCTCCAGCCAAAGCCTGCACCTGCGTCGGCCCGCCCGGATACCAGATGTCTTCGCAAATGTTTACGCCGAACAACACATCGCCATAAGCGAAAATCGGCGCGCTTTGTCCGGCGTCGAAGTAACGATATTCGTCGAAGACGCTGTAATTCGGCAGGAAGTTTTTGCGGTAAACGGCTTCGAGTTTGCCGTCACAAATCACTGCGGCGGCGTTGTGAATATCCGTCGTTCGATCCACAAACCCGACGATAGAAATAATCCCCGTTGAAGCCGTGATGATTTCGTCGAGCGCCCGGCGATTGGCAGTAATGAATTGCGGCTTGAGCAACAAATCTTCGGGCGGATATCCGGTCAGAGCCAGTTCCGGAACGGCGACAATATCGGCTCCGGCTTTTTTGGCGTGTTCGATGCTGGCGATGATTTTGGCTGCGTTGCCGGCGAAATCGCCGACCGTGGTGCTGATCTGCGCAAGTGCGATGCGAATGGTGGACATAATCGTGGGTTATTCTTGAACTGATCCGAGAGCTTGCACAAATTCTCTGATGTCGCTCTTGGTCTTTGCCCAAACTTCAGGCAAAGGCCGAACCAAGTCATCCAGTCTTTCATGCTCAAGCACAAACATGTAGTTGTGGCGAAAGAAGTGGCGGAAGTGAAGATATTCTTTCAAAAGGGCAGAAGTTGCCTCTGAAAGCAGGCGAGGCCTTTTTTCCGTCGCAGTAACCATTTGGCTTAGAAGATCGGTATGCCATTGCTCACCGGAAGGCATTTGGTTGTCAATTTTCTTGGCAATTCGTTGAAAGATGTTTTCGAGACCGCCGTAAAACGAATGCAAAATAGCAGCGACCGCCAGTTCACTGGCTTTGCTAGGAGTTGGACTTAAAAACTCTTGCAGCACAATATCGTATTCAGCCAACAAAAACTCGATTGACTCGATCTCAACCCTGATGTGAGTCAGCACTTTCTCAGTCAAGTCGTAGCATCTCCCCTTCCTCTGCCAAGTATTTGGTGAACGGATGGGAAACATCGAGGTCAACCAAATCAACCTTGTGCTCCAGTCCCCACATCAATTCGCCATAGATGCGAAGAAAATCCCTCGGAGGACAGCCCCGCACAGCCAGATCAATGTCGGAATCCGGGCGACTGCATCCTTCAGCCAAAGATCCAAACAGGAACACTTCCGCACAACCACCATCCTTCAAAATTTTGACAGCGCGCTCGATGTCGGGCCGAAAAGCTTCCGGGATTTTGATTTCGGTTGCGACCATACAATGGTTAATCCGTCACTTCGACCGTATCAATGATGCCAACAATCGCGGCGTCTATCGGGCGATCTTTCATGCCTTCGGCCATTCGTGCGCTGCTGCCGGAAACAACTAAGACCTTTTCGCGGTAGCCAGCACCGACGGTGTCAATCGCCACCAGATAGCTGCTTTCGTCTTCGCCCGTGAGCGTGATCGGACGGACAAGCAAAAGCTTGCAGCCTTCCAGCCGCTGATCTTTGCGCGTGGCGACGACGTTGCCGATGATGCGTCCAATAATCATTTGGGTTTTGAATTTTAAGTTTTGAATTTTGAATTGCGGTATACGCAATCAAAAATCCAACATCCAAAATTGATTTATTTGATGCCTCTGGATTCGGCTGCGACAGGAAGCGCTTCATCTACCGAAGAATGCGGGCGCGGGATGACGTGAACGCTGACCAGTTCGCCGACCCGGCGAGCGGCGGCAGCTCCGGCGTCTGTTGCGGCTTTGACCGCAGCGACGTCTCCGCGAACGATGGCGGTGACGAATCCTCCGCCGATCTTTTCATACCCGATCAGGGTTACGTTGGCTGCTTTGACCATCGCGTCCGACGCTTCGATCATCGCCACCAAGCCTTTTGTTTCAATCATTCCAAGTGCTTCCATTACCGTTTGCTCCTTGTCATAAACTCCGCTCCCTACCCGGTCGCGGTACTGATCCTGACTACCGATTTAGCAACTGCGCAGACTGAGTCAGCAATTCCACCAACTCCGCGCGCGTCAAAGTAATCTCGCCATCGCCTCGCCCGTTCGCCCCATCCGAAATCCCGCAAACCTGTCCGGCGCGAGCTTCAAACGGCATCACGCCATTGCGCTCTCGAATCTCGAACAGCTTGGGAATCGCGCGATCCGGAATCGTGTTTTCATTTCCAAGCGAGCGCGCAATAAAACTGATCTTGCAGGTGTGCTCCAAGGTTTCCAGCTTGTTGAAGGCGTGTTCCAACGTGCCAGCATACGCCACGGCTCCGTGATTGGCCATCAACAGCGCGTCGTGAAATTCCAGGTAAGGTTCAATAGCGTCGGTCAATTCGCGCGTCGAAGGCGTTCCGTACGCCGCCAAAGGTACGCAGCCCAGCGTCAACACGACTTCTGACAGAATTGCTTTGCTTAAACTCAAACCGGCAACGGCAAATCCGGTCGCGTGCGGCGGATGGGCGTGAACGACGGCGTTGATGTCCGAACGATGCTGGTAAATCACTTTGTGCATCGGCCACTCAGAAGAAACTTTGTATTCCGAAGGTTCCAGTGGATTGCCGTCCAGATCAACCGTAACCATCATATCTGGCGTCATCCAGCCTTTGCTGACCGCAGACGGCGTAGCGATGCAGCGATTTTCGCCGACGCGAACGCTGATATTGCCATCGCCTGCCACCAGCAAGCCTCGGTCGTAACACCGCGTGGCGATTTGAACAATCTGCTCTTTAATCTTCTGCTCGTCTACCATTTTTAGGATTTTTGACAGGATTTTCAGGATTCAGCAGGATTGGTTTAAATCCTGAAAAATCTCGTTAATCCTGTCTGTTTTCTTCATTTTCCTGCACCTGCGGCAGCTTCCTGTCGCAAAAACTCTCTGTAACCGATGTTGATTGCGTCGGCGCTGGGATTGGCCAGGAAATACGACAGGCTTTCCAGAGAAATCGTCAGATCAACGTTTTTAACTTTCACGCCGGCCTTGGGATTCAGATGCACCGGAGCGAAGTTCAGAACAGCGCGCACTCCTGCGTTGGTGACATCTTCCAACACTCGCTCGGCGGCAGCGGCGGTGACGGCAATGATGACAATTTCAATGCCTTCCCGTTGAATCACTTCAATCAATTTTTGAGTGTTTTGAATTTCCAGACCCGCGCGTGTGCGATGGCCAACTTTGGCCGGGTCATCATCAAACAAGCCTGCAATTTCAAAATTCCCTTGGCTGAAGCCGTGATAATTGGCCAGTGCCATTCCCAAATTTCCCAAGCCTACGATGGCAACCTTGCGCTTGACCGTCAGCCCCAAAATCTTGACCAGATGATTTCGCAATTCTTCGACGTTATATCCGACGCCGCGCACCCCAAATTCGCCGAAGTACGCCAGGTCTTTTCGAATCTGGGCCGAATTCAGGTTGAACTGTTCAGCCATTGCTTTGGAAGAAATGGCTTCTACTCCAGCCGCCGCAAGCTCATTCAAACACCGCAAATAAACCGACAGGCGGTTGGTCGTCAATTCTGAAATCTTCTCTGTTTTCATGCTGTTGGAGCGCCTTCGTTCAATCCGAAGCCCACGATAGCGTAGGCTTCTGACGGCTGTCAACTTGGCGTTTTGACAAGACTTGTAGCCCTTCGTACACTCCGCGCGCACTTAAAAAACGACATCGGAGAACCGTCTTGATCGCGCACATATCAGGCAAATTAATTCAGAAGCAGCCGAACTCTATCATCGTTGACGTGGTCGGAGTCGGTTACGAGCTAAACGTGCCGCTTTCAACGTTTTACGAATTGGGCGAAATCGGCGCGAACGTCAGTTTACGAGTTCACACACACGTTCGTGAAGACTCGCTGCAACTCTTCGGCTTTCGCACCGAAGCAGAAAAGAAATTGTTTCTCTTGCTGAACAGCGTTTCCGGCATCGGTCCCAAATTGGCCATTACGGTTTTGTCCGGCTTGAGCGCTGAAGAATTGATCCAGGCGATTCGCGCCGGAAATCTGACCAAGTTGACGGGAATTCCGGGTGTCGGCAAAAAAACTGCCGAACGCATGCTTGTTGAATTGAAAGACAAAGTTGCCGCGATTCTGCCGCCGGGTTTGGAAGATTCGACGACTAGCGTTCTGGCCCATACCGGCGATGCGATGCGCGAAGATGTCATTTCAGCGCTGGTCAATCTGGGTTACCCGCGTGCCCAAGCTGAAAAAGCAGTCAACGCTGCGCTGAAACAAGAACCTGATGCGCGCTTTGAAACCGTTCTGAAATCGGCGCTGCGCAGTTTGGCGATTTGAAATCATGAGAACCTTAAAGAACTTATTTGAAAATAACCGCTCCTGGGCGCAAGAAATGAAGGCTCGGCAGGCAGATTTTTTCGAGCGCCTGTCACAACAGCAATCGCCGGAGTATTTGTGGATTGGCTGTTCCGATAGCCGCCTGCCGCCCAACGACATCATAGGCTTGATGCCCGGCGAACTTTTCGTTCACCGCAACGTAGCCAATGTCGTTGTTCACACCGATTTTAATTGTCTGTCGGTGATGGAGTACTCAATCGAAGTTTTGAAGATCAAGCACGTCATCGTTTGCGGTCATTATGGTTGCGGCGGCGTGCAAGCGGCGCTCAGAAATCTGGAGCTTGGGCTGATTGACAACTGGCTGCGCCACGTCCGCGACGTCCACGATAAACACGAAGCTGCGCTGCTCCGCGTTGCCGAGGAATCCAAACGCTGGGACAAGCTTTGCGAACTGAACGTCGTCGAACAAGTTCAAAACGTCTGCAATACGACGATCGTTCAACGCGCGTGGAAAAACGGCCAGCAGCTTTCGATTCACGGCTGGATTTACAGCTTGCAGGATGGCTTGCTGCGAGATTTGAACATCTGCACCACCAGCGCCGAAGAAAGCGGCGAAATTTATAACACTGCGATTGAAGAGATTTACAGCGATTACGCCGTAGCAACAGCACAGTGAGCCGCAATTTCGATATGAGCGATTCAGCTTCCACAAGAATCGTCGGCGGAAAAGCCGCAGACGAAGAACAGCAGATTGAACTTTCGCTGCGTCCGCAATACCTGCGCGAATACATCGGTCAGCGGAAGGTCAAAGACAATCTGAACATCTTCGTCAAAGCGGCCTTGGCTCGCGGCGAGGCATTGGATCACGTGCTGCTGAATGGTCCGCCGGGCCTTGGCAAGACAACGCTGGCTGCAATTATCACGCGGGAAATGGGTTCGCAGCTCAAAATGACTGCCGGACCTGTGATTGAAAAAGCGGGTGATTTGGCTGCATTGCTGACGAATCTGGAAGCAGGCGACGTGCTGTTCATTGACGAAATCCACAGGCTTCACCCCGCCATCGAAGAAATTCTGTATCCGGCGATGGAAGATTACGAGCTTGATCTGGTCATTGGACAAGGGCCTTCGGCGCGTTCGGTGAAGCTGGAATTGCCGCGATTCACGCTGATTGGCGCGACGACTAGACCAGGGTTGATTACGGCTCCGTTGCGCGGGCGATTCGGGATCAACTTCCACTTGGATTTTTATCCGACAGAAGATTTGCAGATCATCGTCGAACGGTCGGCTTCGATTTTGGGCGCGAAGATTGAAGACAGTGGTGCAAAAGCAATTGCCCTGCGGTCCCGCGGAACTCCGCGCATCGCCAACCGATTACTGCGCCGCGTGCGCGATTTTGCAGAGGTTGAATATGAAGGCGTGATCACTGCGGAAGTCGCGACGGACGCGCTCAATCGGATGGAAGTGGATCGCTTCGGGCTGGATGAAGTGGATCGCAAGTTGCTGACGACGATCATTGAAAAATTCAATGGTGGCCCGGTTGGAGTCAGTACGATTTCCGCCTCCATTAATGAAGAGAAAGAAGCGATTGAAGAAATTTACGAGCCGTATTTGATTCAGATCGGCTTTTTGAACCGTACGCCGCGCGGACGTGTGGTGACACCAGCGGCATACTTGCATCTGGGACTTGCCTGGAATCAGGCAGCGCAAGAGTCGCAGAAAGATTTATTTCAGTGAAGCAAGAAGTCGAGAAAAAGGAGAAGTGGCCTTCAGTCACCGCAGAGTTGTGGTATCGCTTCAAAAACCGTGCACCTTTCACCGCGCGATTGCTTCTGAATATCAAAAGCCGCGCTTCGAAGCGACACATTTTGTATTCAACCGTAACTGAATTTCTGCACAATGACCTGTTAACTTCGGCGGCGGCAATTGCTTATTTCGGTATGCTGGTGCTTTTTCCGGCCTTGCTGCTGCTTTCGGTTTATTACAGTGAAGCGCTGTTGTGGGTGCGCCCGTTCTTTCCAGGCTCATACGAATTTGTGCGGCGGAATTTGGGTGTGATGCAGGACGTTTCCGGAAGCATTCTGTTTGCGTGCTTTACTGTGCTGCTATGGGCTGGGTCCTGGATTTTCAACATCATCGAACGCACGATCTGCCGCATTTGGAAGACCGAACCACGGCAGTTTTTACGTGGACGCTTGCTGACTGTTGGAATGATGGCAGCTATTGGCGCTTTGCTGCTGGCTTCGTTTTTGCTGACTTCGGGATTGGCAGCGATTAAGTCTGTGGCTGAAAAATCGCCGCACGCAAGAGTATGGCTGGCGGAAACATTCAATTCCGCGCTACTGCCTGTCACATTGGCTGTGCTCAGCCTGCTATTAACGTTTCTGCTTTTCGGTTTGATTTATCGGTTCATGCCGAACACCAAGGTCAAAGTGATCGAGGTTTTGCCGGGCGCTGTGATTGCGGGTTTGTTGTGGGAAGGGACGAAATACGCGTTCGCTTGGTTTCTGCCCTATTTCCATTACGATTTGCTCTACGGTTCGATTGGCGCAATGGTCGCGCTGCTGACCTGGAGCTATGTTTCCAGCGCGATTATGTTTTTCGGGGCGCAGCTAACCTCGGTGCTGCATTGCCTTCACGAAGCCGATAAAGGCGAAAAAGCCGAGTGCTGATACGCAATGCATATTTCCGAATTCGATTTTGAATTGCCGCCCGAATTGATTGCGCAGGAACCTCTGGAGCCGCGCGATGCTTCACGCATGTTGATCGTGGATCGAAAACAGCAAACTTACCGCGATGGCTCTTTCACGGAATTCCCAACGTTTTTTGAATCAGGCGATGTCGTCGTGCGGAACAACACGCGCGTCTTCCCTGCCCGCTTGCTCGGCCATCGGATCGTAAACGCCGAACGCGGCGCGCAAGTCGAAGCATTTTTGGTCAAAAAAATCAGCGGTAACGAATGGGAAGTGTTGGCCAAGCCGGGACGCGCTCTGAAAGTGGGCGCAGAACTTGAATTCGGCAACGGTCGGTTGCAAGGCATCGTCAGCGAAATCGTTGAAGAAGGTCGCAGGTTGATTCGGTTTGAATGTGACGGCGATTTCAATCAGGTGATTGATGAAATTGGCAACACGCCTTTGCCGCCGTATATCAAACGTGAACAAAACGAAGAACACAGGCTGGATGAACCGCGTTATCAAACTGTTTACGCAAAACAGCGCGGAGCGATTGCTGCGCCGACCGCTGGGCTGCATTTCACGCCGCGCATTTTTGACGACCTAAGAGAACGCGGCGTTGAAGTTGCTGAAATCACGCATCACGTGGGTTACGCGACCTTTCAACCGATCCGCGTCGAACAAATCGAAGAGCATCGCATTGCGTCGGAAAGTTACGAAATCAATGAAAGCGCGGCGAACAAAATCAACATCGCTAAACAATCCGGCAAACGAGTTGTTTCCATCGGCACGACTTCGGTCAGAGCACTGGAAAGCGCGGCAAATTCTGATGGTTCGATTCAGGCTGAAAACCGCAGCACGGAACTGTTCATTTATCCCGGTTACCAATTCCGATTGGTTGACGCGTTGCTCACCAATTTTCATTTGCCGCAATCTTCTCTGTTGATGCTGGTTTCGGCTTTTGCAAACCGAGATTTGATTCTGGCTGCTTACCGCCATGCGGTTGAACAGCAGTACCGGTTTTATAGTTATGGCGACTGCATGCTGATACTGTAGTTGGACCTTGGGAGTTAAAACCAGGAGTTGGGAAAAGCCGTTCCTATCTCCCGCCTCCTGTCCCCAATCTCCTATTCTCTATGCAAGTAATCAATCATTACTCCAGAGCCTTCAAAGGATTGATGCGTCCGCTGGTTTTGTCCGACTTGAATGAGTTGTGGCAATTGGATTTACGCGTTTTTCTGGATGGGGAAGCTTATGAGCGCGAAACTTTTCGGTATTTGCTGACCAATCCCAAAGCGATTACACGACAGATTCGATCCGACATAGACGAAATGGTGGCCTTTGGAATCGCTGTCATCGAAGATTCCGGCCAAGGCCATCTGACGGCAGTCGGTGTAGCGCCGGAATATCGGCGCAGAGGTCTTGCCAGATTGGTCATCCACGAAATCGAACGAAGCTTTTTGGCGCGGGGCGTACATTCGATCAAGCTGGAAGTCCGAGCCACTAACCTGGCGGCGCAAAAACTTTATGAACAACTTGGCTATATCGTCACCCAACGGATGGGAAAGTACTATTCAAATGGAGACGATGGCTATTCGATGGTTAAATATCTGGAAATATGAGACTTACTTGGCTTCTAACCGCAAAAGCGACCTAATTTAGACAAAGTCTAGTCAAACAACACCAAAAAAATTTCTCCTCCCTTCGCCTTGATATCCAAATTGAAGATCATTGGGGACTTAGCTGTTGAAAGCGCCAAAGGCAGAAGCAATTTTCCTGGCTTTTATCTCGGCAAAGACCTTCCAGAGCCAATCTCTAATTTGACAACATCCCTCTAATCAGCTATAAATACAGTCACTTAGCGACAATAGCAGTGCGCCCGGAATGTCAATAATCATTTTTCTAGAGAGGTGAAATCGTATGAGGGAAGCACTCTCTAAACGATCAAAAGTTTCAGCGAAGACGACGGCAAAGGGGAAATTGTCTGCAAGTCAGGCACATTCAAAATTGACCAAGCCAAAGTCGAAGGCGACGTCAAAGCCCAAAGCTCTCTCCGATTCAAAAACGAAATCGCAAAAAATGGTAAAGCCTAAAACTGCTGCACTGAAATCAGTCAAACCAGTTCAAAAAACTGCAGCAACAAAGAAAGCCGCGGCCAAATCATCCAAGCTCAATCAAAAGTCTGTACGCAAAGTTGTCGCAAAGAAACCAGTTCCGAAAGTCGCTGCGAGCAAAAAGGTCACGAAACAGATCGCCTCTTCGGCAAAACCAATTGCCAAGGATTCAAAAGTGACTTCAGTCGTTAGTAAAACAATTCCGGCTATTCGCAAAGCTGCGCCAAAAGTGGAAGTGGACAAAGCCGCATCGCGAAAATCCACCAAGATCGCTTTGCCGATTCGAGTAACGCCGCCTGCTCCGACACCGGAACCGCCTCGCCGTTCATCAACTACTGCGGCGCTGAAGGCGTTCGAGCATGCAGTGCGAGCATTTAATCGCCGACACTTTGAAGAAGCCAAAGAGATGATTGAAGCCTTGCAGGCAAAATATCCGAACGAAGTTGAAATCATTGCTCGTTCGCAAATGTACTTGCAGGTTTGCGCTCAGAAGCTCGCTAACATGCCATCGGCTCCACGCAACGCCGATGAACTATATGACCGTGGCGTTTACGCGTTGAACATCGGCGATTTTAGCCAGGCAAAAAACTTCTTTGAGAAGGCGTTGCGGCTGAAACCGGAAGAACCGCACCTTCTGTATTCCCTGGCAGCGACGCTGGCGCAAACCGGTTCTCACGATCAGGCGCTGGATTATTTGAAGCGCACCATCCAGATTCAACCGCGTTATCGCGCGCAAGCGCTCAACGATTCCGACTTTTCCGAACTGCGTGAAAACAAACAGTTTCTGGAAATGCTTGGATTGGCTTCACCGTTCGACATTCTGCAAGCGAGACGATAACAATCAACTTTAGAAGATAGAAAAGCCCACGAGCCGGATGACCGTTCGTGGGCTTTTCTGCTTCATAAAAGATTCATCTGGCTTCAGCGAATCTTCAGCCTTAAAACGTTCGCTCTCACTCCGTCCACCACTACTTCCAAGTCTACGTCTCCTTTGCCAATTAAACTTCTCGGAATTCGCGCGTTGATTTGATCTAGCCCGAAAAAGCCATCGGTGACGCCAGCGTATAGCACTTCAGAATTGACACCACCGATTTTCACGCTGACAGCTTCAAGTGAGCTGCGTCCGCGAATGCCCGTCCCGTAACCAACAAAAAAGACCTGATCCGTTTCGGCTCCCAGATCAATCGGCACCGCAACGAACTTGCTCTGCGCTTGATCAAAGACAGCAATTTGTTCGTAAACCTGGGAACCGTCGGCTTTGATTCTCAACACAACCGCCGCCGGAACATCTCTGCCGTTGGAGTTCGCCGAAAACAATGCCGGAGCAACCGTCGCAATGTTCACAGTTCCCGCAGCCAATTTCCCCTCGCTGTTTGCGATCAAAATCGTAGCGGGTCCCGCAGCTAAGCCTTCAGGCATCAGGAAGTTGATTTGTCCCGGCGAAACAAAAAACAGGCGCGCCAGTTTCTCAACGTTTGCACTGTCACGAACCGTTACCGAAGTTCCAGCCAGCGAAGACGGCAGCGGGGAGCTTGAACCAAGTTGAACCCCGGAAGCCAGATTGTCTCCGAAGGCTGCGACAATCGAAGAAGAAGCCAACGCCGATGCGTTGAAGCTTGCCGCAGAAACACTGGCGACTGTGCCAAAATTTGCCAACAGGTTTTTCACGTCTGTGCGAAGACCAGCCAACATCGGATAAAACGCATCACCCGGACATTCTGTGGCTCCGGGGCCATCGCGATGACCAGAAATGTTGTTGATGGTCAGGCCCGAAGCCGCATGGCGGGATTGCCCCGCCGGATCAATTCCGCGCTGATCGGCTTTCCAGGCAAGCAGCTTTTTCAAACTGTTTAATGCCGCTGGCGGAGGAGTCGAACTGGTGAAATCACCAATGATAACCACGCCCATTGTCCCGCTGTTAACGCCGCTGAAGTGCGCTCCGATGACGTTGTCACCCCCTGCGCGGCCTTCGTAAATGACGCCCGTCTGATCAATCACATAATTGTAGCCAATGTCCGCCCAACCGTTTGAAAAGACGTGAAAGTTCCAGACGCTGCGCACGGCAGCCGCCCAATCGCCGTTGATTGCTCCGCTGGGGCTGAAGGTATGGTGGACGATCAAATGCGTGACCGTCGTGTAGCTCAAACTTCCGTGCGTGGTCACCTGACCGTCGGGACACCCCCATTCAGTGCGGGTAACGATGGGAGGTTTCGGGTATTTAGGCAATTGCTGTTGCAGAAGATTTTCTGTCGTCATTGCTTCATTCGCTCTTTGCTCGATTCGCTGCTGCATGTCACGTGGAGTCGCACCAGGACTGATAAATACCAGCCGCAAACTGGAAACGGACGCCTGTTCTTTGGCCAGGATTCGATACTGCACAAACTTCGTTTGCCGATCCCGTAAAGCCAAGGCGCTAACCTGTTCGCCTCGTTCGTTGGCAAAATCGCTGTGCGCGCTGATCGGCAGCCATCCGCTCCAACTGAAGCCATCAATTGAACTTCGCAAACTCAATTCCAAATCGCCTATTGTCATCCAGGCAGCACCAACGGCCAGAAACGGTTCAACGCGATCCAGCGGCACGGCGATCACGTCAGAAGTGACGACTGCGGATTTCGCCAATTCTCTTGCCAGATCAAACCTGATTTCGTTGTGTCTGACTTCTGGCTTTTGATCCTGCGCCATCACAGGCAATGCAATCAGCGCCAGCAGCAAGACAAAGATTCGTTTGCTCATTCAATTGCCTCCCGGTTTGAAGTTTGGCTTGAAGCTCGGTTATAACACAATCAAATAACAGCGAGTCAATTGGTGCAGGCAGCAAGTACCGGGGGCATTAGCAACCGGATTTTTTTTCAAAAATCATCAGCGGGCAGAAAGTGAAAGCTGACAATGCGTTACATCCAAAATCCGCCGAACCCCTGGCTGACCGAACAGCACGAATGGATCGGCGAACCGCCCGAGGCCAAGCTGGAAGTGTTTGAAGAAACCGCCACGCGGTCAATCATCACCAGCAACAACAGTCCAGACATTCCTTTTGATTATTCGATCAACTGTTACCGTGGCTGCACGCACGGTTGCACATACTGCTTTTCGCGACCAACGCATGAATACCTGGGCTTTGGAGCAGGCACAGATTTCGACCGAAAAATCGTCGCCAAAGTCCGCGCGCCGGAATTGCTGCGCGAAGAGTTGATGAGGAAAAGCTGGAAAGGAGATCCGCTGGTTTTCTCTTTCACGTCCGACCCGTATATCCCGCTGGAAGCACATTACCAACTGACGCACAAATGCCTGGAAGTTTGCCTGGAATTCCGCAACCCGGTCAGCATCATCACCAAATCTGCGCTGATCCGGCGCGACCTCGACTTGATCGTCAAACTTGCCGAAGTCACGGATGTGATGGTGCATTTCACAATTCCTTTTCTGGATCACGACATCAACCGCGCTTTGGAACCGTTCGCGCCCTTTCCTGAAGCCCGCTTTGCCGCGATGAAAGATTTTGCTGACGCAGGCATAGAAGTCGGCCTGGCCATCGCGCCGATCATTCCAGGTTTGAATGAATCGGATATTCCAGGCTTGCTGGAACGCGCGAAAGAAGCCGGGGCGAAGTCAGCCTTCATCAACCTGCTTCGCTTGCCCGGTAGCGTGCGGCCCTATTTTCTTGAGCGACTAGAAGAAAAACTTCCGCTTCGCGCCAAAAAGGTCATCAACCGGGTAATGGAAGTAAAAGGCGGCGTGCTGAACAAAAGCGAGTTCGGCGAACGAATGCGCGGCGAAGGCCCGTTCTGGGACATGGTCAAAAAGAGCTTTGAAATCCACGCACGGCGGCTGGGCTTTAACCAGAAGAAGTACGAAATGAAAGAGCGCCGCCAGACATTTCGTCGTCCGACGGCGCAAGGCAGTTTATTCGATCTGTGAATGAGTTACGGCTTGGCTTTTGGCTCGGCGTAAAACGCTTTGTTGATGATCTTCCATTCGCCGTCTACTTTGATCAGCGACATGTAATCCGTGAATTTCGTCGTCGGGTAATCCAGCACGATGACGCCAAAGCCAGCGTTGCCGCTGATTTTCACACTTTCGATCCAGCGTTTGCGTTTCGCTTCATCATCCGCGGGTTTTCCATTGAAGCGCGTGGCGAATTCAGCGGCTGTCAGTTGCTGTAATTTCCCTTCGCGATTGAAAAACACTTTTGCGTCCGAATGAAACGCTTTGCGAATGTATTCGCTGTCACCAGTCGCATGGCCTTTCATGTAATTTTCAAGCGGTAGGCGCGCGGCTGCTTCTTCAGAGCTTTGAGCCTGCGTTGTAAGTCGCCAGCCCAACAGTAAAGCGACAGTCATCAAAATTGAAAACAGAGCAATCTTCTTCATTTTCTTTCCTTCCTGATTTTTGGAGTTTTAGGCGATCACGGTAGCAACTTCCCCTACGACCTGTGCTGTCAGTTTGTTTCTGAAGAAACGCGACTCATGACCGTCTTGACCCTCTCTCGCGGCGCGTGCTACAAGCCTGACACTCCCAAAAGAGAAAACGAAATCGTACAGCGCTCCATCCTGAGCGCGCTTTTCGGACATCCGCGAATGAAACAGATTCCCAATCGCCGCAAGCATTTCGCTTCGGCCAAATAGTTTGGTGTGGCAAGCGATCGGCTTGTCCAACTTTTTCGAGGAGACATTTTGGAAATGAAACTAAAAAACATCGCATTCATCACTACAGCATTTGCATTATTGTTATTGTTGCCAGCTTCTGGCCTGGCTCAACAAAAGAAACCCGGCAAATGGAAAAAGCTGACCGATGGCAAGTCCTTCAAAGGCTGGAAAATCGCTGAACCTGCTGTGAACAGTTGGAAGATCGAAGAAGGCGCGTTTGTCGCCCAAGGCCCGCGCAGCCACTTGTATTACGTCGGCGACGACAAACCCTTCGTCAACTTTGAACTGCAACTGGAAGTGATGACCGGGCCAGTATCCAACGGCGGCATTTACATCCACACTGCCTGGCAGGAAACCGGCTTTCCGAAAGCTGGCTATGAAATCCAGGTCAATCAATCGCATGGCGATTGGCGCAAAAGCGGAAGCATTTACTCTGTCAATGACGTGAAAGAAGTCTTCGTCAAAGATAACGAATGGTACAAATACAACATCATCGTTGAAGGCAAACGCATCATCGTCAAGCTGAACGACAAAGTCGTCAACGACTGGACAGAAGAAGCCGGACGCCAGCCGGGCAAAGACTTCACCCGCATTCTGTCTTCGGGCACTTTTGCGCTGCAAGCGCACGATCCGAAGAGCGTCGTGAAATACAAGAACATCCAAGTCCGTCGCCTGGACTAATTCAGTCACTGTTCGCGGTTCACAGTTCGCAGCAACCAAGAAAGCGCTGTGAATGTGAACCGTGAACTTTTTGAGGAAACGCATGGCGCGCAAATCATTGCTCCTTGTTGTCGCATTCATCGCAGGTTTATCCGTGAACTGGCTAGTCTTCGGCCAACAATCCAGCCTAAAGAAATGGCAGAAGGGCAAAGGCTGGGGCTGGGTTTGGGGCAAAGACGACGAAGTCGGCGCGCTGAATGAAATGACCGACGGGTCGCGGCTGGCGGCATTGCGTTTGGCGACAACAGGCAAGACGTATGATTTGGGCGTGACCTACGACCGAACTTCTTACAAATGGCCCGGCCACAGTCCTGGTGAAATCATCACCTTTCGCAGTCCCGAAGGCGTTTCGCGCCAGAAAGATTTGCCCGGCCTGCTGGCTGACAACGGCAAACAGACTCGCTGGCACAGTTCGGCCTTGTTCATCAGCGACAACGTAGCCACACAAATTGACGGACTCGGCCACATCACCACAGGCAGCGATAATTCCTGGTACAACGGATTCAAAGAAGCAGACTGGGGCGGCAACTTCGGTATTCGCAAAGCCGACGCGACCACGATTCCACCCATCATCGCTCGCGGAGTTTTGATTGACGTCGCTGGCTTGAAAAACGTCGAGGCCTTGCCAGCCAATTACATCATCACCGTGGACGATTTGCAGCAGGCGTTAAAGCGTCAGCAGACTCAATTGAAACCCGGCGATGTCGTGATGATCCGTACTGGCACCTTGCAATACTGGGGCGAAACCGGCAGTGACCACGCCACCATCGCTGCACACGATTCCGCTGGAATCAGCC
>CAZXHW010000011.1:0-26066 GCA_964639915.1 uncultured Heliomicrobium sp. | reverse complement strand
CTGTTCGTCCGGCAATTTCATGATGTTGTGGTAAGGCTCCATCTGTTGTTGCTGGCTTTGCCCTTGGCCGGAATCTCCACGCAACCCGGAACTGGAAAGCTGCGACAAGGGAGTTTCCCACTGATCTTCCTTGTTGTAGAAAACCTGCGGCTGATCCATGTGATACGTCGAATAAACCTGCGTCTGAAGGGTGAAGATGTCTTTCGGATACGCCAGATGCGCTCGCAAGTCGGCGGACACTTCGGAAAGCGGTTTGAACATGCCGGGAAAAATTCTGGCCCAGGTTTGAATCAGCGGGTCTTTTTCGTCTGCCAGATATAGCCGCACATCGCCGTTGTATGCGTCAACGATCGCTTTGACCGAATTGCGTATGTAATTGATCCCGCCGAATTTTTCGGAGTACGGATAGCGATTGCTGACGGTGTACGCGTCAGCAATCCAGAACAGCCTTCCTTCTGAAATGACCAGGTACGGATCCTGATCGAATTGCAAAAAAGGCGCGATACGACCCAACCGGTCTTTGATGTCGCGGTAATACAGCACGCGGCTTTCGGCAGCCATGTCGTTCGACAGCAGCAGTTTCATATCGCCGAATCGAGTGGCAAACAGCAGTTTGCGCCAATAAGAGCCGATTGAAACACCGCCTGTGCCTTCGTAATTGGCGTATACGTCCTTTTCGCCTGAGGGGTAATTGAATTCATTAGCGGCGGTTTTGACATAAACCGGATCGTGCGACAGTTCTCCGTAATAGATTTCAGGTCTGGTGACATTCAGTTCCGGCGTGGTTGAAACGGGTGGCAAATCCTTGATGAACAGCACTGGCAAACCTTCCGGTGTGATCTGGTTTACCGGGCCAAGCGTCAGACCGAAACCGTGTGTGAACGTCAGCCGTTCATTGATCCAGTTGCGATTCGGAAGCGTTTCAACCGCCAGTTCGCGCGGCGAAATCATGGTTTGCCGTAACTCGCCGCCGATGCGGTAACGGTCGTTGTCAACGGATTGAAACTGGTAATAGGTACGGATTTCCTGAATCTGCCCGAAAGTTTCCAGCAGCGGCGTTCGGTCCCACAGCCGGACGTTGTTAATGGTGGCTTTGTTGTCCTGAATGTCCTTCAGGGTCAGCCCATTATCGCCCGCCAATTCGCGCTCTTCGACGCTGTCCAGTCCAAAGGCTTTGCGCGTGGCTTTGATGTTGTTGGCAATGTAAGGCGTTTCTTTTACCAATTCATTGGGCGCGACCGAAAACTTCTGCACAAACGAGGGATAAACCCATCCACCGACAACCATCACCAGCAAATAAATACCCAACCCCGCCAGGATTAGCCGGATTCCACGTCGGAACATGGTGACAATCGCCAACGCAGCCACCAGCAAGGCCGCGATGATCTCTAACCGCAACATAGGCATTCGGGCCGCGACGTCTGTATAGCCAGCTCCGATCACGGTTCCGTTGGTTGAATAGAGCAGGTTTGGCAGCTCCAACCAGGTGCGAGCGGCGAGCACCAAAAAGAATGCGGCTACTAAGCCAAGCAAATGTTTACGCGGCCCGCTTCTGAACACCGATGAGCCATTTCCGAAGGCGATGGCTCCGCGCAAGACATACAACAGGCCTGCGCTAATCAGGCAGACCACCACGAAAAGAAACAGCAGCCCCACAACGATTTCCAGAAACGGCAAGGTGAAAAAATAAAATGCAATGTCGCGTCCGAACAGCGGATCAACTTCACCAAACGCAGCCTGATAGTTGTATTGCAGAATCACTTCCCAGGATTCCCAAACGCTCAAGCCGAAAAACAGTCCGATTAGTAGCGCAATCGGCAAAACCCACCGCTGGATAAACCCTCCGATGTCGGGCAAGGCCACTCTCTCTTTATTGACGGTGATATAGCGAACCATATTGGTGTAAGCCGAGCTGAGGCTTACCGCCAGTTTCAGGTTCAGCCAAATCAGCAGGGCGGCAATGAGTGTAACAATCGCTCCAAGCCCGAATTTCGTCAGCAGCGTACGGGTGAAAACGCGCTGATACCCCAGTTCCTGAAACCACAACCATTCGGAATAAAACCCTGCCCAGCCAGGCCATAGAAAAAGAACCAGAAGCAAAATAGGAATGAGGATTAGCCAACGGGATCGTCTTGAACGAGAGATTTTGGGACGGTCGGCTTCGAATTCGTCGTCAAAGGGGGCGTTATTCATGATTTTACTCCGTAAACGAGCTTGTGCTTTTAATAGGCGGAATTGAATCTCAGCGAAAAATCGCTGCCTAGCATGGAGTGTGGAGCATCAGCCTCAGGCAAGCAAGATGCAATGTAGAGATGGCGCTTTCTAACCTTCCAAAATATTCGCTTGATTTCCGGTTCTAATCTATGGTCTATTCTCGCCCGCAGCTAGCAATTCAGCAGACTTGGTGCCCCCGAAGTAAGCATTGCATCCCGCCGCGACCCCACCTTTGAAATCAAACAGCTATTTTATATTTGACACCGTATGAATAACTTTCTCCCATTCGCTCTTCCCGACATTGGGGAAGAAGAGATTGCCGAAGTCGTAGACTCGTTGCGCTCCGGCTGGCTGACTACTGGACCGAAAACCCAACGCTTTGAACGTGAATTTGCCGACTTCATCGGCTCTGACATTCAGGCACTGGCCGTCAATTCAGCGACTGCCGGTTTGCATCTGGTGCTGGAAGCGTTCGGCATTGGACCGGGCGACGAAGTCATCACCACTCCGTACACCTTCACCGCAACTGCCGGAGTCATTCGCCACCTGGGCGCTGATCCGGTCTTTGTGGACATTGATCCGAAAACCTTCAACCTTGATCCCGCAAAAATCGAACGCGCCATCACCGAACGCACTAAAGCGATTATTCCCGTTCATTTCGCCGGGCTGGCTTGCGACATGCAGCCGATTATTGAAATCGCTCGGCGGCACGGATTGAGGATTCTGGAAGATGCCGCGCACGCGCTTCCTTCGACCTATCACAACCGTCTGATCGGCACGCTGGACACAGACGCGACGGTATTCAGTTTTTACGCCACAAAAACCATTACTACGGGCGAAGGCGGAATGATCGTCACGCGCGACGAAGCCATTGCCGAACGGTGCCGGACGATGCGGCTTCACGGCATCAGCCGCGACGCGTTTGACCGTTACACTTCCACAAAACCTTCCTGGCATTACGAAGTCATCGCGCCAGGTTTCAAATACAACCTGACGGACATTGCGTCCTCAATTGGTTTGCAGCAGTTGAAAAAGGCTTGGAGATTTCAGGAACGGCGGCAGGAAATGGCGGAACGTTACGATGCAGAATTGGCTGGTTTGCCGATCACGTTGCCGCCGCAACCGGAAAACGGCGATTTGCATTCGTGGCATTTATACGCAATTCGGCTTCGCGATTCCGCCGGAATCAACCGCGAAGATTTCATCCAGCAAATGTCAGCGCGCGGCATCGGTTGCAGCGTTCATTTCATTCCGCTGCATCTGCATCCTTACTGGCAAAAGGCGTATGACCTGCAACCGCACGACTTTCCGGCAGCCTGGCGGGCTTATGAACAGGCGGTCAGTTTGCCGCTTTACACCAGAATGACCGATGACGATCAAACGCGTGTTATCGAAGCTGTCAAAGATGTTTTGACTGGAAACCGCGTTGAGCAGGAAGAGTTGGAACTGGTTGCCGGTGATCAGTGATCGGTGGCCGGTCGCAATCACTGATAACCGATAAGCAGCCCCGAAATGATTTCAGTAACTTCAAAAATCAATTTGTCTGAACAGGAATCTGCAACCGCTCTAGCTCGGCGGATGCTGGATTTACTGCTGGCCATCCCGGCAGTGATTTTGCTGCTTCCGGTGTTTGTCATCGTTGCGGTTTGGATCAAGCTTGATTCGCGCGGCCCGGTTTTCTTTTTGCAGCATCGCGTTGGATTGGGCGGACGAACATTTCGCATTTTCAAATTCCGCACGATGGTGACCGATGCCGAGCGATTGGGAACCCAGATCACCATTGGCCGCGACCCACGAATTACCAAAAGCGGCCATTTTTTACGCCAATATCGGTTCGATGAATTGCCGCAATTCTTCAATGTCCTCAAAGGAGAAATGAGCATCGTCGGACCACGCCCCGAAGTGCCGCGTTACGTCGCTCTGTACACTGACGAACAGCGGCAAATACTTTCTTATCGTCCGGGCATTACCAGCCCGGCTACCATTGAATTCAGCAATGAAAGCGAAGTCCTCTCGCAGAATGCTGACCCTACCGACCCTGAAGCTTATTACCGCACGCAGATTTTGCCCGCAAAGCTTGCCATGGATCTGAACTATTCGCGCCACGCGACGGTTTGGAGCGATTGCGCAATTCTTGTTCGGACAATCGTGCGGCTGATCAGGTGACAGGTGTCAGGTTTCAGGTGTTAGCCTTTGCGCTGCCTGCAACTTGTCACCTGCGACCTAAAACCTGTTTATTTGCCAGTTAGTACCGGTCAAGGCTAAGATGCGCGCCGTTGCCGCCACCTCGCCACTGACATCTAGCTTTTCCCTGACCGGAGCAATTGGCCGACAAAGGGTCAATCGAATGAATTTGAGTAAACAATTTCTCCCGCAATCTGGCGATAGTGTCTTTGCCACTCCGCAGGCAAAACCGGACTTTTCGCAGCGTGTTCTGACGCTGCTGCCGAAAGTGTTTATGAAACCCTGGGTGCAAAATTACATGCTCAGTCGCAGTACGCAGATGGCTGTGGACGCCTTTATCGTGCTGGCTTCTTTCGTGCTGGCACACGTGCTGCGTTTCGACGGCTGGCCGCCCGGTGTTGACGGGCAGCGAATGGTGCTGGCCTTGCCTTACCTGGTGATGCTGCAAATCGGCGTCAATTACTGCGTGGCAATGTATCGCCGCGTTTGGCGCTACGTCAGCGTGCCTGACACGGTTCACCTGGGCGGCGCGGTCGGCGTGATTTCGCTATTGATGTTGGGGTTGCGTTTGCTGATTGCCGACAGCCGCAGCATGTGGGTTTTTCCGATCGGAACGATTGTCATCAACTTTTTGCTGGCGACGGTTGGCATGCTCGGAGCGCGATTGGCTTGGCGCGTGGTCTGTGAAAAAGCCGCGCGTGCAAAAACGCAAACCAACGGGATCAAGCTTCGCACTTTGCTGGTTGGCGCGGGCGATGCCGGAATTATGACCGCCCGCGAAATTACGCGCCGCCGCGATTTGGGGCTTCAGGTTTGCGGTTTTCTGGACGACGATCCAGGCAAGCTGGGCAGCGTGATTCAGGGAATTTCGGTTTATGGGGCCACCACTGATTTGCCGGAGATGGTTAAAAAACACCGTGTTGACCAAGTCATTATCACGATGGCCAACGCCCGGCGAAAAACCGTCCGTTACATTTTGGATTTGTGCGAAGAAGCCAGGGTACCGGTCAAAATCATTCCTGGGTTGTACGAAATCCTGGGCAATCACGTGACGGTCAGCAACGTGCGCCCGGTGGAAATCGAAGACTTGCTGGGGCGCGACACGATCAACGTCGAAGCCTGGCTGGAAGCCAGCCAAAGTTCTTATGTCGGCAAAAAAGTTTTGATTACAGGCGCGGGCGGTTCCATTGGCCGCGAGCTTTGCCGCCAGATTGCCACGCTCAATCCGGCTACAATCATTGTGCTGGACAAAGACGAAAACTCCGTCTTTGAAGCCGAACGCGAATTGCGGGCGGCTTGCGTGGGAAAGAAGATTGAAATCGTCCCGGCGATCTGTGATCTGCGCGTGACGACGCGAATGCGACAGGTCTTTGCCAAACACCGTCCGCAAGTCGTTCTTCATGCCGCCGCGCACAAACACGTGCCGCTGATGGAAAGCAACGTCGCTGAAGCGATCTTCAATAATGTTCTCGGCACGCAGTGTTTGCTGGATTGCGCGGCTGAATACGGCGTTGAGCGGTGCGTCATGGTTTCGACCGACAAAGCCGTCAATCCGACCAACATCATGGGCGCAACCAAGCGCGTCGCCGAACTCATGTTCCAATCGCAAGCCATCAAGCTGAATGGCGGTCGCCATTATTCCTGTGTGCGCTTTGGAAATGTATTGGGCAGCCGAGGCAGCGTTGTTCCCATCTTCCGCAAGCAAATCAAAAATGGCGGTCCCGTGACGATCACGCATCCGGAAGTCGAGCGCTACTTCATGACCATTCCCGAAGCCGCGCAGTTGATTATTCAAGCCGGAGCTTTGGGACAACGCGGAGAAATTTTTCTGCTAGACATGGGTGAATCGGTCAAGATGGTTGATTTGGCGAAAGATATGATTCGGCTTTCGGGTTTGACCGTTAGCGAAGACATTGATATTGAGTTCACTGGCTTGCGTCCCGGCGAAAAACTGAAAGAAGAATTGTTGATTGCCGAAGAAGGAGCCGAGACAACTCGTTACGAGAAGATTTTCGTTGCGCCTCCTTTGCAGTATGATTTCGGTGGTCTTGACGCGCGAGTTCGGCAACTTGCCGCCGCCGCCGAAGCAGGCGACGAAGATTCGATCTATGAAATTTTTTCGACAATGAACATTGGCTTTCGGCCCACACAATGGAAGCCGAAAGAAAAGGCTGCCAAAAGTAGTCAGTAGACAGTGGTCAGTAAATTTGCTGGCGACCAGACACTGGCCATCCGCAAACCTGGAAACTGACCATGTCTAAACGAATTTCGATTTTTTTCCTCCTTCTTGCCACATTCCTGCTTTGCCAGTCGCACTCTTCAGCAATGAAGTCTGCGCTGGCAGGCGGGGATTCCTGGTTCGCCACGCAAAATCCTCTTCCAGCAGCCGAACCGAAAGAACGCAAAATTACGATTTCCAATCCAAGCACGTATGCCACGACTTCGGTGGACAAACCGCGCCGTAACATAGGACGAGTGCTGGACAAGCTGCGCCGAGGCGGCCCTGTGACTGTCGCATACCTTGGAGGGTCCATTACTCTGGGTGCAGGAGCCAGTGTTCCTGAAAAAACTTCCTATCGCCCGCAAGTCACTAACTGGCTGCGCCAGCGATTCCCGAAAGCCGAAATCACGGAAATCAATGCAGGATTGGCAACGACTGGTTCGTTGTATGGGGCAATGCGCTTGCGCCGCGACGTGATTGCGCAGAAACCCGATTTGGTCTTTGTCGAATTTGCTGCCAGCGAAGCCGCAGACGAAGAGCAACCCGTCAAAAAAGCCATCGAAGGAATGTTGCGCCAGTTTTTGATTGTGCCTTCGCCGCCTGAAGTCGTGATGATTTACGTGCCCAATGCCAAACGCACGACGCGCGGAGATTGGCATGACGTCATCGCCGCCCACTATCAAGTCCCAGCCATCAATCTGTTGGAAACCGTTCAACCGATGATCGAAGCAGGGAAATCTGTTTTGTCAAAAGATGGTGTCAATCCAACCGACGCCGGTCATAAGATTTATGCAGAAGTGATTACGGGCTTTTTGGCCGAACAGCAAAAGCTGGAAGCGTCGCCGATTTTACGAACCCTGCCTTCGCCGCTGGTCAGCGACGAAATGAATTACGGCGAATTCAAAGCCTTTGCCGAAATTCGCCCTCCCAAAGGTCACGAAGGCAGTTGGCGCGCCGAACCGAACAACGACCGTGCGTTACCATCAACGCTGCTTTCTGGTGACAAAGCCAATGCGCAAATCGAATTTTATTTTGAAGGCACAGTTGTCGGCATTACGTTTCGATCCAGCTCCGACGCTGGCATTGTCGAATGTCTGATTGACGGCAAACCTGCCTCTGCGCCCATTGGCAAAGTGGATGCGTACAGCGCTTCGCCGCATTTGGCCACAAAAATCTTTGGCGGATTAGCGCCGGGCGAACACCGTCTGACCGTTCGCGTCACGGGCGAAAAGAACGCCAAAAGCTCTGGCACGCATGTTCGGCTAGGCTATTTTATTGTCGGCGGGCAAAGGCCGGAACGGTTGTAAAAGCTGCTTCTTCTGTGATTTTGTAATTTGACTCTCCTCAGCCTGGACAGTTCAGCGTCCATCTTTAATAATCCGCGCGCGGTCAACAAAACGGTATAGATGTACCAGACAAGCCGTTGCCTACACCCAAACCTGCCTTTTCAACAACAGCAGTATTCGGAGGAACAAGAATGAGTTATCTGAGCACGCCCAGACTTGTGTTCGCAGGACAGTTCCAGGCTGACCCCTCGACCATTAACAACGATCCCGAACATTTTGATTCCAGCCGGTTTCGGTCGAATTACCAAATCCCTGGCCCTGGCGCCAGCAACGGCTGGTGGAATCCCACCGGTTCAGGCGCGTGGCGGTTTCGCGGCTGCACCGTGCGGCAGGTCGTTTATCAGGACGGCAGCATCTGCGACGATCCGAATGTGGACCCAATCGTCGGCGCTGCGGTCAACGATTCGGACACACGCGTCGAAGGTAAGCTGGTTGACCTGGACGCCGAACAACAAATGGTTTCGGAAATCTGGGGCTTCCAGGTGTTATTGGGACAGCCTGCAAACGGATTTGGATTCCGCAGCGATTTTCAGGTCACGCCGTTTGCCGACATCTGGGTGCGCTATCCACAAGGGCAACCGGATTCGTTTTTCAGCGCGTTTTATCAGGGATTGCTGAACGTGACGGAATGGGCAGGGGAGGGCGGTTCGCGTTTTCTGAAGGAGTTGCAGGAACAGGCTGCCGCCAGCAAAACGCCAACGCAATTCAGCATCAAGTTCACGGTGGACGGCTATAACGACGATTCGACCACGGCCGATTTCACTTTTGGTCGCGTCGTAGGCTCGATTGGACTTTATCAGCCGGGCGAACCAACTCATTTTGTTGCTGGGCGTGCTTTGCAGCCTGTGCCGCAATCTCCACTGAACACTGCTTATGCCAAAGTCACTGGCGATATGCTTTCGCTCGATCTGGGAAACAGTTTGCCTACGACATCGGCAGGCGGGCCGCTCGTGGATAACGGACGGCTTTATCTGGCGGTGATGCCTGCCAGCGGCCAACCATCGTTGTTGAAAGAGATCGAATACAAAAATCCCGGCTGGTATGAACAGACTGGCGGCATCGTCACGGTTCGTATGACGCCAGACCAGTTACAGCAAGCGGCCAACACACCGCTGGCCATTGTTCAATCTAGTGGTCAGGGATTTCAGCCGTTTCTGGCCGAGGCTTCCAACGGGATGTTTTTGCGAGCCGATGAATTTGTATTCCGGCTGAACCCTGGCGACAACCTCAGCACAACACTGTATGCCACGCAATTTGGCCAGCCCGCTGCGAATCAGCAAATCACTTTGGGATACGACATCAGCGGCATCGCGGGCCAGATTACGCAGGGTCCGGTTTCAGGTCCGACTCAGGTTGGCACGCCGGAAAGCGCATTTACCTTCCCAACATCAATCACGACCGGACCCGACGGCTCAGTCGTATTGCCGCTGAAAGGGGGCGATCCCGGCAATCCACGTGGCTACATTGACGGGCAGGTGTACGGCGTAACCTATGCGATTGGCGCCAGCCCGCCGCCGATTGGCAGTGTGCAAAACGGAGCCCAAATGCTGAACGCTCTGGTCTGGTCGGGGTATTCAGTGCCGGCGCAACCGACCTGGATGCGCGACGTGCGGCCAATTTTTGAACAGTACGCCAACCTTTACCCTGTGATGAAGCCAATCGTTGATCTGGCTGATTACGCCAGTCTGTACAGTCGCCTGGCGATTATGAAGAACGTCTTTGACATTCCAGTTCACGATCCGAACTACATGCCTGTGACGCGCGATTTGTCGAAAGCTAAGCGCAAGATGATGCGCACGTGGCTGGACAACCCTGTGTACATGAGCCTGGATTGCAAAGAAGACTTGATGGATGCGTTGCAGCAGGCGATTGAACTGGAACATGCCACCATTCCGCCATACCTATGTGCTCTGTACAGCATCAAGCCCGGCACAAACAGCGAAGTCGCCGCGATCATTCGCAGCGTCGTCATCGAAGAAATGCTGCACATGGCTTTGGCGGCAAATCTGATGGTTTCGCTTGGCGGCAGTCCACAAATCAGCAGTCCTGGATTCGTCCCGCGTTATCCCACTCCACTGCCGGGCGGGTTGCGCGGAGGGCTGACTGTGCGGTTGCGGCGTTGTTCCATCGCGCAGATTCGCGACGTGTTTATGTCCATCGAAGAGCCGAAAGACACGGCTGAACCCGTCGGCGGTCGCGTCATTCCAGGCGATCCGAAAACGGCCAACCCATTCACCATCGGTTGGTTTTACACCGAAATACAACGTTCGTTGGCGGAACTGCACAGCGCGGGCGAAATCACCTTCGGCAATGCCGACAAACAGGTTTCTGACTGGACAGACACAGGCAAGCTATACGTGATTACCAATCTGGAACAGGCGTTGACCGCCATTGAAGAAATCAAGCGGCAAGGCGAGGGCGCTTCGGCGTTAAACCCGGACGATGGCGATCAGGAACTGGCGCACTATTACAAGTTTGCGGAAATCGTCGCCGGACGCAGGTTGGTTGTTGACCATGACGGATTCAAGTTCAAAGGCGAACCGGTTCCCTTCGATCCGGAAGGCGTCTGGCCGATGATGGACGATCCGGACGTCGCATTGTTGGCACCGGGTTCGCGCGCGCGAATTTTGTCAGAACAATTCGCGACGATTTATCAGGGATTGCTGAATGGATTGCACCGCAGTTTCAACGGCGATCCGGCATACATCGGGCAGGCAATCGGGCAGATGTATTCGCTCAGCGTGGCTGCGCGCCAGTTGATGCAAACGCCATCTGGGTTGAACGACGGAACAACCGCGGGGCCAACGTTCCAACTGCCATTCCCGGCATAGTCAACGCTTTTGTGGCCACGTCACCAAGATGCGTAATTTCATTCCTGGTTTTTTGCCACAGAGCGCACAGAGACATCTTAGAGAGCTTGCAATCGGATTTTCTCCGTGTTCTCTGTGGCGAAAATGAATGTTGGCTTGCTGTTTTATTTGACGACAAACCGCGTCGGCGCGACCACGGCTTTCGCTTCAGGATTGTAATAGTCATACAGCAACGACGGGGCGCTTTGCGCTTTGATGCCGTACCGAAGTTTGAACTTGAACGAAAACTTCGTTCCGCCAGTTTGCGGCCACAAATACACGACGACGCGGTCGGGCAATACATCATATTGATTGATGCCGTAACCGCTGTCGCGCGCCGCGGTTTCCAGCGAAGCCCGATCCACTTCGACTCCCGGAGGCAAACCGATTTCAGCCAGCATCATTCCTTGACCGTACCTGCCTATGCGCGAAGCTTCTACGTTACAAACGACTTCTTCACGGATCTTTAGTTCGCTTCGGTCGTATTTGACCTTCAGCAACATGGAATTGGCCACGCTGGTTTCCGGTGAATTGGCCTCGGCAACGTGGAAAGCATTCCACGGGCGGTAATGCGACATTACAAGCTGGGCTGTCGAGATGGAAGAATTTGCCGGTCGGCGAATTTCGACTTGTTGCACTCCGATGCCGACGAACGGCGATAGATCAACTGTGATGGGCGGCGAGAGCCTGTTACCCGGCGGAACGGTGACAGAAGTCGCAGATTTGCCGTTCACCAGAATTTCCGCCTGATGCGCTCCGCCAGCGGGCATCGCATTGATGGTTTCGCTGACCAGCAAAGCATCCAGGGCGTTGACCGTCGCCTGCGTCGAATGCCAGACGCCGTATCGGTCTTTGTTTCGCAGCAAAAACAATAGGCTGCGTTCGACCAAAGTCGAAGTTTTTGCCTTTGCACCTGATTGCCCATCTCGCATCAAGGCTTGCGCAGCAATCGCAGTGGTTTCGATCTGGCCGGCTTTTCCCCAACTGTAAAACGGCGTGTTCGACCCAACCGTCCAGTAAGTCGTTCCCGCTTCTTCGCGCGCAAGCTGCTGAAGTTTGGCGACGGCTTTTTGCGCGATGGCTGGTTCGCCGCCGTCAAATGCCGCCAGCGCTGCCGAAGCAACGACGTAAGCTTCACTGCTTTCGTCAATCTGCTGCGACAGGAAATCTAGCGCGCGTTTCAATTCAGTAGCAGGTTTGGCTTTGGATTGTGCTTCGATCATCGCCAGCGACTTGGTGACATACGCCGTAACCATTGCACAGCTGAGCTTGTCGTCGCCGTCGTAGTGGTATTTGTTCCAACTGCCGTCTGCGCGTTGTTGTTTCAACAGCCAATCCCGCGTGCCATTGACCAGAGATTCGTCCACATCAATGAACTCTTCTGCATCATGCAAAAACTTCAGCGCATAAGCCGACAGCGCAATATCGGCGTCGCCATCGTGCCAATACGCAAAGCCTCCATTTGGATTGCGATAGCCACGCAAGCGGTCATACCCGGCTTGCAGATAGCGTTTGGCTTTTGTCGCGCCGGGAGATTCTTCGCCGCCAACCAGCGAATACAGCTTCAACGCCAGCAGGCTCGGATAGGTCGAAGAAATGGTTTGTTCGCCGCAGCCGTGCGGACGTTCCAAAATCGCTTCGATGCTTTCCAGCACGTGTGCGCGCAGGTTTGGATAAATCTTCAATTCGGCGCGCGCGGAACCTTTGATCGCGTTGATGGGAATCGTCACGTCGAATTTGGCGCGTTCGCCAAACAACTGGCTCAGGCTTTGAGCAACTTCTTCTCCGTCTGGATGGACAGTGACCGGTTTTTCAATGGCGTCGCTGGCATCCGGGCCAATTGCCGTCACGCGCTGTTTGCCGTCTTTGACCGAAGCCAGCACGCGAAAATCAAAAATGGCTTTGGCGGCGTCTGCGGCGTTGACGGTGCTGCGCTGGCGCGGCGAACCCAGCAGCGCAAACCAGCTTTCCGGTTTCATTTCCGTCGCGACGGTTTGCGGTTTGTTCAGGTAATTCCGCAGTACAACGGGCAGAGAAATTTCGTCGCCTTCGGTCAGCACACGTGGCGGATCAAGTTCGGCAAAAAACGGCTGGAACGCGGTGAATTCTTTTTCGGCAAAGCCAATCTGGCCGTCAATGGTCGAACCGATCACAGACAACTTCCAGGTAGTGATGTTGTCGGCCAGCTTGAATTTCAGGCGGGCGCGGCCCTGTTTGTCGGTTTCAAGCTGCGGTTGCCAGACCAGGGTTTCCTGGAAGTGTTCGCGCATTCGCGGCGTTGAGGTTTCGGATTTGGCGGTAACTTGCGCGCCGGGTTTTAGCGCCAGCAGATTCGCAACGTTTCGACCGTTAAGCGGCAAATTAACAATCTGTCGGGAACTGATCGTCTCGCTTCTAGAAGCGCTTTCAGTTTGTAGTAAGGTTGCTTCAGCCGTGACCGTTACCGTTTCTGTCGTTGCGCCGACTTGCAGCACAACATTGGCTTCAGTCAGCGTGACAGAACGAACCGGCACGTCTTCGACTGACAGCACGCGAAAACCTGGAGATGAAACCATTAGCCGGTAATTGCCGGAGGGCAGATTGCGAATCAAATAAACGCCTTCCGTATTACTTCGCGCTTCATAAATTTGATTGCTGGAAAGGTTGACGGCTTTGGCATTTGCGCCCCCAATGACCGCTCCGCTGGCATCGGTAATGACGCCTTTGATTGCGCCCGTGCCGGTCGGAGCATTGGCTGATGATTGCGGTTCAGTGCTCATCGGCGCGGCGGAGCCATCCTGTTCCTGTTTGATTCGCATGAATTCAGCAACAGTGAAATCGTCCGCCGTGTTTGCCTGACCATCCGGCCCCTTGCTGCGAAGTTCTATGAAGTTGACCTTTTCGACCTGCGGCGTTTTGGCGGCTTGCGGGTTTTTCTGAAGTTCTTCGAAGCGGATGGAAACATGATCGGTGCGCAAAATTCGATTCAGGTAGCTGCCGTAATATTGATTGCCCCACAAATCCTTCAGCGATTCAAACTCTATGCCTTCTGCTTTCAAGACTGTCCGCAACATCTCGTCGCTGGCTGGGAACCATCCGACGGCGTTGAACTGTTTTTCCAGCACAGAATTGAGGCGTGAAATCATCGGCTGGAAATAAGCGACTTCTCCGGACCAGACACGAAATCCCCCATCGCTGATGCTGCGGACTGTTGCCTGCCAGTAAATGCGTTGGGCGGTCAGGTCAATCGCGTACGGTTTGCCCCAACGATCACGCAACGCGTTAAAATCCAGCCCATCTCGGTTCAGTTCTGCTTTGAAGGCGGCGGCGTCCAGCGTGATACGTCCATCGCGTTCCGCCAGTCGCTTGGCAGTTCGTTGAATCGTATTGCCAAGCGGTTTGAAATACAGCCATTGAGAAATGTGAATCGGGAAATCGTCGCGCGTGTCGAACTTCTTGTCCGCTCCGGCGCAAAGCAGGCTGAAATAATCATATTCGCGCCCCGCACTGAACTGCGGACGAAAGGCATTTCCCCACGGGTCGCGCAATTCCTCAAAATTTAGTTCAGCGATGTTCAAAATCCGATTCAATGATTCGCGGTCACGTGGATATTCACCGGTTTTGTCGTATTGCTTGCCTAACGCACTTCGCAACCCTTGCAGATTGCGGTCAATCAATTCCCTGAAAACCTGCCGCTGGTCAGAATTGAAATCGCCGCTGGTTTCGACGCGCGGCTGATACCCGCCATTCAGCAGCAACACTTCTGCCGCCAATTGCAACTCGGCGGAAATTGGTTGCGACACATCCAGCTTTCGCAAGTCACGCACGCTGATTCCCGCAACATTGCCTGAATCCTGCAAATACGACCGGACGAAGTCGTGACGACGCATGGAGCCGAATTCGCTGTTGGTTCGCGCGCGTTCTTCGACAGCGCGGTCAACGACCGAAACGCCCAGCGCACTTTCCACCGGTAAACCTTCGCCGGTCAGCGCGCGAAATCGCGCTGTCGCTTCGTCTCCCGGACGATACTCCGCGCGGTCAAGTGCGACGTCCAATTTCAGTTCGTTTTCGTGCGGATAAATGACCGAACGCGAATTTTGACGACTGCTGCTGGTGCCTTCCGGAATTGCCGAAATCGAAAGCACGTCATTAAATTCAGGCCGGAAAGGCAACACCACGAAGGCGCGGCCATTTCGCAGCCGCACGATTTGCGAATGCAGTACTTCAAATTCCTTTGCTACGCTGAGCACGGCGACTGCATTGGGCTGGTTGGAAATTAGGCGAAGTTCAATCGGTTCGCCCTTCAAGTAGATTGCTTTACTCATTCGCAATCGAACAAAGGTGTCTTCATTGAGCCGCAGATTTTCCGTGTGATTGCCAATTGCGCCTTTGCCGTCGTTGGCCGTCAGGCTGAGCGAAAACTCGTCGTCTTCCATTGCGGGCAACGCCAGGTCACTGACTTTGGCGATGCCGAAGCGATTGGTTTTGACGGTTCGCAACCGATGTTCAGTGAATCTTTTTTCGATGGTGGCCGAATCGTCTATTTCCTTTCGTTCGCTAATGGTGATGTCGCAAATGGCAGGCGTGCCATCGGCATACGAAGCTGACACATAAAACTGCATCGGCAAACCCTTGGCTTGGTAATAATCGCTGATGAAATAGACGTGAATCGGTTCGCGTGTCACGCGCAGGTCGAATCGCTTTTGCTCCGTTCGCCCGGTGGTTTGATCTGTGAAGTAGACGGCATAACTAAGGTCTTGGAACCGCCTGTAAGTGTCGTCAGCAAAGTCCTTGTGAGCATTGGCCAAATCAATCTTGGCGATGAACCTGCCGGTCGTATCGGCTTCGCCTTCGTAACTTTCCGCTTCTTCACTTTCCCATTTTTGCAGCTTGTAATTCCAGTTGCGTTCGGTTTCGCGGACGACGCGGATTTTGCCTTTGGTGACAGGCTGGCCGAACAGATAATCGGCGCGAACTTCGACTTCGGCGTTTTGGCCGGGAAGATAAAATGCGCGATCCGGTTTGGTTTTAACGACGAAGTTCGGCAATTCGTAGCGTGTGATTTTGACGATTTGCTGCATCTCGGCTTCGCCGTGATCTTCATCATCCAGCGAAGCTTTAATCTGGTAATCACCCAGCCGCGTGCCATCGGGAATTGCCCAATCGGTACTTGCTACTCCGAAGCGCGACGTTTTCAACTCGACACGAAATTGCGTAGCGTTTTCCGGGTCTTCGACTTCAATTTCCAGTGGAACGTTGGGGATGGCGCGGTTATGGAAATTCATCGCCAGCGCGCGGATGTGCAGCGTTTGGCCGGGCTGGTACAGTGGCTTGTCCGTCGTCAAAATGATGCGCGCCATTCTGCTGGATTCATCGCGCAGATCGAATTCGGCTTCCTGTGTATATTCGCCCAGCTTTCCTGTCACGGTGAGCGTGCCGTCTTCCGGCTTCAGGCTTTGCGGCAAATTGATGCTCAGGGAAGCAAATCCGCTGCGATCGGTCACGCTACTAGCGACAAATTTGTCTTCAGCGTCGTTGTCAAACTTCAATTCACTTATGATTCGTACTCCGGCAACTGGCCGAGCGGTGACGGGATGCAGCGCGCGAACTTGTGCGCGATACGGCTTGCCGGGCAAGGCGAAGTCAGAAGCGACGATGTGTAGTTCGAACATCTCCGCCGCCATTTCAGAAAGCGAAATGATGCCGGTTACCGGCGCGAAGGATTTTCCCGGCGTTTCATCAGAAGTGATGCGGAATTTCAGTCGGAACCATGGTGTGTCGTTCTCACGGTAAAATTGGCCGAGCGGAAATGGAATTTTGAGTTTACTTTCGCCGGGAGCGATGTTTTCCACTCTGCCAATTCGATTAGGGACATAGCCTTTCGGATCAATCCATTCCAGTTCCAGCTTCACGCGAACCGGTTCGGCGGCCAGATTTTCGACGGCCAAACTGACTTCGGCTGATGCGTCGCGCAACGAAACTTTGGTCGCGGCTTCGTTGACGCGCAAGGTTACGTTGACTGCTGAGGAATGAAAGACCGGAATCAAAACGAACGACAGGCAGAACAGCAACAGAATCGCTGAACGAATGGGCATAAGGGTATCCTCCATGGCTTGCCGTTGGCTGGCAGCCAAATCAATTTTTCATTAGGGCAATGTTTTGATTTTCGATCCCAGTAAGCCCGTCAGGTGGTGGGCGTGGTGCAGCCGCTGCTGATTTGTGATGGTCTCCCAGATGACCTGTTTGATGATTGCGGCTTGCGAAAGGAGAACGGCGATCGAATTGAGGGCTTGCAGAAAAAGTTTGGCTGACTGTGCTGGTCAGTTCTGTGTAACTAAACTATTCTCCGTCGCGTCTCAAATCACATCTGAACTCTTAAACCGAATTGCAAATGGATGTAAGGCAAGTTTTCCAACTTGCCAATGATCCATCAGAGCGGGATTCTGTCAGATTGGAAAATCTGGCCAACGCTCAACTGCAACGGCTCTAATTTCCCGGAGGCAATTTTCATGTGTGTTGACCGAAGAGATTTTCTACGGCTGTCTGCCGGTCTGACTGGTGCTGCATTGCTCGACATTAAAACGGAAGCCGAGACTTTGGCGCAGAACAGGGCGCCAGTCGGCGGCGTTACGCCGATTTCCGACGATGAACGCCGCGCAAGGATCGAAAAAGCGCAGCGGTTGATGAAAGAAAATAAGATTGACGCCATCTTTCTGGAAGGCGGTTCCAGCTTGTTTTATTACACAGGCGTTCGTTGGGGAAACAGCGAGCGAATGTTTGCCGCCGTTATTCCCGCGCAAGGCGAACTGGCCTGGATTACGCCGAAGTTTGAAGAAGCGCGCGCTCGCGAATTGATTCGATTCGGCAAAGACATTCGCGCTTGGGAAGAAGATGAGAGTCCATACAAAGTTGTGACTGGAATTTTCAAAGATCGCGGCATTCGCACAGGCCGCATCGGCATGGAAGAGCGCGTGCGGTTTTTCCTGTTTGACGGCATTCGCCAGGAAGCCAAACATCTGGAATACGTCAGCGCCGACCCGATCAGCGCCGGTTGCCGGATGTTCAAATCGCCCGCCGAAATCGCCCTGATGCAACGTGCTAATGACATCACCGTTCAGGCGTTCAAAGCCGCCGCCGCGACGCTCAAAGAAGGAATGACGCAATACGAATTTGGCGCGCAAGTCAGCTCAGCGTTTCGTTCGCTTGGCTCGACGGGGTCGGCGCTGATCGGCTTTGGCCAGTACACGGCTTTTCCGCACGGCAGCATCCAGCCGCAAAAGCTGAAAGAAGGCGACATCGTTTTAATGGATGGCGGAACAAGTTTGGAAGGTTATGCTTCGGACATCACGCGCACGTTCGTATTTGGCAAACCGACCCAGCGACAACGAGACATTTGGAATCTGGAACGCAAAGCGCAGGACGCGGCATTTGCCGCCGCAAAAGTCGGCGCGACCTGCGAATCGGTGGATGCTGCTGCGCGCAAAGTCATCACCGACGCCGGATTCGGACCCGATTACAAAGTGCCCGGCTTGCCGCACCGCACAGGCCACGGCATCGGTCTGGACGGGCACGAATGGACGAACTTTGTCCGCGGCAACAAAACCAAGTTGCAACCGGGCATGTGCTTTAGCGACGAACCGATGATCGCGATTTACGGCGAATTCGGCATCCGGCTGGAAGATTGCTTGTGCATCACCGAAAACGGGCCGAAGTTTTTCAGCAAACAAAGCGCTTCGATTGAACAGCCGTTTGATTAAATAATAATTTCAGTAAATTGAAACAGCTTGTTGGTAAGCGCGATACAGTGGCTTGGTTGGCTTTTCGGCAGAAACAAATTCAGCGGCAGCAAAGTTAGCAGCGGCCAGATGAAAGGCGTCCATTGCACCAAGTGCGTGCGAACAGGCGAGCTGGTAGGCGTCGTCGTAGATATCAGCAGGATCAATCCAAATTTGTACGCGACGAAAAAATGCTTCGTAAAACATTCGTTCTTTTGTTCGGCCAAAGTGAATTGCTAACGGGATGACTTCCATTCGGGAAAAAAGGCTGGAGACAAACTCGCGATTGGGATCGGTGATAATGGCTAATGCGCGCATTTGAATTGCGCGGTTTTCTCCGGTTGCGGCTTGCACTAAAACATTGCTGTCAAGATAGGTGAGCATTGGCTGAGTCATTCCCACGCATTTGGTTAATCAACTGATTGATTTCTTCTGTAGTGCGAGTGCCTTGCTCTTTAGCAATTTCTGCCGCGAGCTTCACCATTTCTCGTCCGAACTCCGTGTCAGTCATATAGCTAAGGTCGTCGGGGATGTAAGCCTGACGAATAGGAGCAGGTTCTTCAACTTTTGGATTTACAGTAATGGTTGCCATCAGAAACTTCCTTTCAGTTGTATGATAGACCAATCGCAATCTGGTCGCCAAAACGTTTAATTTCATTCGCAAAAATAGAGAGTACTGACAATGAAGAAAATTCTTGTGCTGATGATTGTCTTGTTGCTAATTGCTCCGCTATCAAAAAGCTACGGCCAGGAAGCAAATATGCGCGCCGCGAACGAAGCCTGGCTGGAAGGCAAATATGCTGATGCGTTGCGCGAGTATTTGCGATTGGTGAAAAGCCCGGCGGGGGATCAATTTGTTGAAGCGATTGCGCGGCAAACCGGCGAGCTTTACGTAACTTCGGAAATAACCACAGACGGACGCTTACCCAAAATCAGCGCGGATGGCAGCGTTGTGGCATATGAAACGGGAGTTGGCGCGGCGGTGGTCACAAAAGTAGTTTCGACGGGCAATCGTTCTGTCCTGGCCGAATTGACTGGCACAGGTGCGGCCTTTTCGCTGTCGGGAAAGAAAGTCGCTTATTTGAAACTCCCGCAGAACGATGAACTGAAAAAAGCGCAAGTGGCGTTGGACAGCGCGCAGGGCCAGTCGCGGTTTGCCGCGCAGCAAAACCTGAACTACTTGCAGGCAAAACATTCCGTGATTGTGTTGCGCGACTTGGCCAGCAAGCAGGAAGCAGAATTGCCGACGAATGGATTGTTGAAATCTTCGTTGGTGTTCGGAGCGGACGAAAACACGGTTTACTTCACCGGAGCGCGCGAAGGCGAAACGGCGCGCAATGAGATTTACGCCGTCAAACCGTCAGGGCAAGCCGCCGCCGTTACCAGCAGCGAAGGATTCAAAATCCAGCCCTCGTTTGATGCTTCAGGCAAGTTGTTGATTTACGCAGTTCCGCTTACCAACCCATTTCCACCAATGCGCCCAATGGAAAACTCCGCGCAAGCCAATCAGGCTGGAGGACAGGGGCAACGGCCGCAAGGCGGAGGCGGTCAGGGCGGAAATTTCGCGGCCAATAAATTCGGCTTGGTAGATTTGGCCAGCCGCAAAACATTGATCGTCAACGGTACGGCGCTGGCTGCGGCTGCGGATGGTTCGGCGGTCGCATATTTGACTCGGACAGGGCAGGAAACCAACTTGATGTTGCAACCGGTTGGCGGCGAACCCGCAACGCTGCTGAAGACGATTGACCGGCTGGATTCGCCTGCGTTTTCACCTTCGGGTGAGCGGCTGGTGTATTCGAAACTGACGCGAACCGATTGGGAGCTATACCTGATTGACCGTGACGGCAAAAACGAAACCCGATTGACGCGTGAGATTCAACACGACATTCAACCGCGTTTTCTGAGCAAGGATCGCGTAATGGGATTGATCGGCGAACCTCGCCATCGCCGGGCCTACGAATACGATCATCAATACGGCATTCGCACACAACTTTTCCATAACAACACGGTGCGCACGATTTCGCCGGAATACATCTGGCAACCCAGCGCCGACGGATCGAAATTGATGATTCAAGCCGACCGCGATGGCGATACCGTTTCGCCCGAACGCGGTGTGTATGTCGTTGACCTGACCCGCAAAGTGACGAAAGCCGATTTGATCGCGCGACTGGAAAAACAACTTGCTTCAGAAACCGCGTTGATGGCCGAAGGCCAGCGCATTTTTGCGCCCATCGCTGCCGAAGTTCGCCGCGTGGTGGAACCGGCTTCGGTCAATCGAGCTTATGAACACGAAAAAACGCTGTTTGATTTTGACTCCAAACACATCAGCAAACCCGGCAACAAACTGGCGGCGGATTATTTGCTGGCGGCATACAAATCCTTTGGGTACGACGCCCAGCAACAATGCTTTGAAAACCGCACGGCGCTGGGCGGCAAAACCTGTAACGTCATCGCTACGCTGAAGGGCACGGAAAACCCGGAACTGGTGTATGTCGTTGGCAGCCATTTCGATTCGGTTCCGGTTGGCCCCGGCGCGGACGATGACACTTCGGGAACCACCGCGCTCCTGGAAGCAGCGCGAATGCTGGCCAAACATCCACAAGCCGCGACGATCATTTTTGCTTCCTACACTGGCGAAGAAGCGGGTTTGCTGGGCAGCCGCGAATTTGTCCGCGTCGCCCAAGCTAACAAGATGAACATCGTAGGCGTGCTGAACAACGACATGATCGGTTGGGCGAACGACAACCGTATGGACAACACGATTCGCTATTCCAACGACGGCATACGCGACATTCAGCACGCAGCGGCTTCGTTGTTCACGCGGCTGATTACTTATGACGCGCGTTGGCATCGTGGAACCGACGCAACAGCGTTTTTTGAAGCCTACGGCGATATTGTCGGCGGCATCGGTTCGTACCCGGTGCTGGGCAATCCCAACTATCATCAGGCGACAGACTTACTAGAAACGATCAATCACCAGCAAGTCGTTGAAACCGGAAAAGCGACTGCAGCGACTTTGATGATGCTGGCTTCCAGCCCTTCGCGGTTGAAGGATTTGAAAGTGGAAAGTTATGACGGCGCGACAGCGGAACTGTCTTGGACAGCTTCGCCGGAAAAAGGCGTGCGCGGGTATCTTGTCAATTACGCGGGAAGCAAACAGCCGATCAAAGTCACTGCGCCGCGAGTCACATTGAAAACCGTCCCGCCCGGAACTGCTGTTAGCGTCAAAGCCATCAACGCGCGTGGATTGGAAGGTTGGGACTGGTCGCGCATTACGGTCAAGGCCAAGTAACTCAAAAGCTAAAATAAAGAGCAAGATTAAGTTCAGTATTTTGCATTTCATTTTCCATTTACGATTTTTCAAGTGTCAGTTTTCATTTCACGCCTATTACTTTTGAACTGGCTTCCGGCAATGACAAATGAAAAATCGGAGATGGGAAATGGAAAATGAAATAATCGAACTGACTTTCTCAAACCATACAAGGAGAAAACAGATGTTCACTCGCCGTTTCGTAAAGCCGCTAGCACTGTTGCTGGCGCTTTCTCTAATGCCGGGCGCCATTCCGGCCCAAACCGGCAAATCCGCAAAATCCACAGTTCAAGCCGAAGACCTGAAAAAGTGGTTGACCTATCTTTCTTCGGATGAACTGGAAGGCCGCGCGACCTTTTCAGAAGGTTTGGGAATTGCCGCCGCATACATTGCCGAACAACTTCGAAATATGGGCGTCAAACCCGGCGGCGACAATGGCTCTTACTTTCAGCGCGTTCGTGTGTTGGGTGTAAAAACCACCAACCGGTCAACGCTGACTGTTGCCGTCAATGGCCAGACACGCACCTTCAAAGATGGCGAAGGCATCGTCTTTCCGAAAAACGTCGGCGGCAAACGCAACTTCACTGTGGACCAAGTGGAGTTTATGGGCTACGGGTTGGATGCGCCCTTGGCGAATCACAATGATTACGCGGGCAAGGATGTGAAAGGAAAAGCCGTCGTGTATCTGGGCGGTGCGGGGCCGAAAGGTTTGGCGCAACAGTTCCGCCGCGCACTGGGCGGTCGCGCCCGGTATGCAACTGATCAGCGGCAAGCCTTGGCCAGCATTGGCCCGGTTTCTGGCGGTGGTGGCGGCGGACGACCGGGTGGAGGTAACGCAGGCGGTGTTCAGCCGGATTTCACGACGGCTCAGCGTTTGGACAATACAACTCCTCCAAACGTCACCGCGCAAGACGATCTGTTTGAGTTTCTGTTCAGCAACGCCAGCGTCAAATACGCCGAACTCAAAGACAAAGCTGCGAAACAGGAGCCGTTGCCCAGCTTCACGCTCGGTGGCGTCAAGCTGACCTTCAATCTGGACGCCGATTATCAAATCGTTCGCACACAACTGACGCGCAACGTCGTCGGCATCGTCGAAGGTTCGGATGCAAAATTGAAAGACAGCTACGTGCTGTTTAGCGCGCATTATGACCACGTTGGATATGCCGAAGGCGAAGTCGTCAACGGCAACCGCCAGGGCGCAGTTGGCCGCGTCAAACCCGGCACCGCCGAAGACCGCATCTGGAATGGCGCAGACGACGACGGTTCGGGCACGGTGACGGTGCTGGGAATTGCCAAAGCCTATGCTGCAGGCCCAAAGCCAAAACGCTCGTTGATGTTTTTGTGGTTCGCGGGTGAAGAGCGAGGCTTGCTGGGTTCGCGGTACAACGCCGATTATCCGTCTGTGGCATTGGATAAGATCGTCGCCGATTTGAACATGGACATGGTGGGACGCAATCGCGACGACAAAGCCGAAGAAGCCAATTCGGTTCTTCTGGTTGGCTCTGATCGAATCAGCACGGAACTGCATAACATCGCCGTGGACGCCAACGACAGCTTGGCGAAACCTCTGAAGCTGGATTACGAAATGAACGATCCAACCGATTTGGAGCAGGTGTATTACCGTAGCGATCATTACAGCTACGCCGCCAAAGGCATTCCGATTATCTTTTTCACGACCGGCTTGCACGGCGATTACCATTTCAACAGCGACCACGTTGATTTGATCAACTTTGAAAAGATGGTGCGCATCGGCCAGTTCGTGTACGAAACTGGACGTCGTGTCGCCAACCTGGATCACGCTCCGGCACGCGACAACAAAGGTCCGCGCGTTGGCAAAGGCAGCAACGGAAAGTTGCCACAGTAAAATCAGCATATTCGCAAATTTGCGGTGTCCCGTGGCCCGACTGATAAGAGGAGGCGTATTATCAAATCTAAGCCCTCGCTTACTGTCGGGCTACTGTCATTTTGGGGGAAAACAAGATGCGATTGTTGTTGGCAAGACTGGCGTTGATAGTTCTTGCAGTGCCAGTATTGGCAGTCGCCGAAGACGGGTATCGGTTGTGGCTACGGTATGAACCACTGCCTGCACAAATGCGTCAGGCGTGGCAAACGCGCGTCCGTTCCATAGTTGCTCCCGGGGCTTCGCCGACGTTGGAAGCTATTCGCGCGGAACTTGTCGCCGGGTGTTCGGGATTGCTCGGCGCGCAGATTCCCACTGCCAACACCATTGAACGCGATGGAGCGGTGCTGATCGGAACGCCGAAGACTTCGCCGCTGATTGCTGGGTTGAAATTGAATCTGGCCACTTTGGGAAATGAAGGCTTCGTCATTCGCTCGGTGAAGTTCAATGGCCGCTCGGCGACGGTCATCGTTGCCGAAACCGAAATCGGCGCGCTATACGGCGCGTTTCATTTTCTGCGCTTGATGCAAAGCGGATCGCCTACGACAAAGCTCGACCTGATAGAAACACCTCGGTTGCAACTGCGGATGCTGAATCATTGGGACAATCTGGATGGCAGCATCGAACGTGGCTACGCAGGGCGTTCGTTGTGGAATTGGCAGGAACTGCCGGACAAAGTTGATCCGCGTTTGCGGGATTACGCGCGCGCAAACGCTTCGATTGGCATCAACGCGACGGCACTGAATAACGTCAATGCGAATTCTCGATCCCTGAATGCAGAGTACCTGCGCAAGGCGGCAGCCATCGCCAATGTCTTTCGGCCTTACGGCATTCGCGTATTTTTATCCGCTCGCTTTTCCGCGCCCATGGAACTTGGCGGATTGAAAACTGCCGACCCGCTCGACGCCAATGTCGCCGCTTGGTGGCAACAGAAAGCCGACGAGATTTACAAACTCATTCCGGATTTCGGCGGCTTTCTGGTCAAAGCCAACAGCGAAGGCCAACCCGGTCCGCGCACGTACAACCGCGACCATGTGGACGGGGCGAATATGCTGGCGGCGGCAGTCGCTAAGCACAATGGCATCGTCGTCTGGCGCGCCTTCGTGTACGACATGAAAGACGGCTACGACCGGGCTGCTGCGGCATACGACAATCTGCAACCTTTTGACGGCAAGTTCGCGGCGAACGTCTTGCTGCAAGTCAAAAACGGCCCAATTGATTTTCAGCCGCGCGAACCCTTTCATCCGATCTTTGGCGGAATGCCGAAAACCCAGTTGATGCCGGAACTGCAGATCACACAGGAATACCTGGGCCAAGCCAACAACCTGGCGTTTCTGGCTCCGATGTGGCGGGAGTTTTTGGACGCCGATACCTATGCCAAAGGCAAAGGCTCGACGGTGACGAAGGTTGCGGACGGTAGTTTGTATCATCAACGGCTGACCGGAATTGCCGGAGTCGCCAACACCGGCACCGACCGCAACTGGACGGGACAAGACCTGACACAATCGAACTGGTACGCCTTCGGGCGGTTGGCGTGGAATCCGGGTTTGGGTTCTAAACAGATTGCCGAAGAATGGATTCGGCAATCGCTGACAACCGATGCCAAAGCGGTCACCACGATGACGCGCATCTTGGTCGAATCGCACGAAGCCGTAGTAGATTACATGACCCCGCTGGGGCTGCATCACATTATGTGGGCGGGCCATCATTACGGTCCGGCTCCGTGGTGGAACAAAGAAAAGCGCGATGACTGGAACCCAACCTATTACCACCGAGCCGATGAAAAAGGTTTGGGATTTGATCGAACGGCAACAGGCAGCAACTCCGTCAGTCAGTATCACGCGCCGGTTCGCGATCAATTGGCCAATCTAAAAACCTGCCCGGAAAGCTTGCTGGTCTGGTTTCATCACGTGCCCTGGGATCACCGCATGAAATCTGGCCGCATCTTTTGGGATGAACTGGCGCTTCATTATCAACGCGGCGTGGATTGGGTGCGGGCAACACGCAAAGATTGGGATGGATTGTCTGGCGTGATTGACGCCGAACGGCATGCGGCTGTGGCCAAGAGACTGGCGATTCAGGAACGCGACGCGGTGTATTGGCGCGACGCGTGTTTGTTGTACTTTCAAACTTTTTCTAAACGGCCATTGCCTGCGGGCGTTGAGAAACCTGCAAAGACGTTGGATGAATACAAGGCGAAAAGTCTACCCTGGCAATAAATTTGGCAGATGAATCAACACGAACCTACAAGCTTCACGGAAATTCTGACGCAACTGACTGCAACCGAG
>CAZXHW010000010.1:14810-26228 GCA_964639915.1 uncultured Heliomicrobium sp. | reverse complement strand
GGAACACGTGCTGTTAAAGCTCAAAACCGGCGAAATGCCACCGAAAGGGTTTCCTCGACCCGATGCGGCGGAACTGAAAACTGTCATTGGTTGGCTGGAATCCGAATTCGACCGCGCCGACAGAATGGCCAAACCTGATCCGGGTCGCGTGACGGCTCGGCGATTGAATCGCGCCGAATACAACAACACTGTGCGCGATTTGCTTGGCGTCAGCTTCAAACCGGCGGACGATTTTCCGCAAGACGATTCCGGCTATGGATTCGATAACATCGGAGACGTGCTGTCGCTATCGCCTGTGCTGATGGAAAAGTATTTGACGGCGGCGGAAACCGTTGCTCGCACGGCAGTTTTCGGCGCCGACCAGTTGAAACCCAGAGTCGAACGATTGCGACCGCAGGGTGGCAGAATCGAAACCAGCACCAAGCCACTGACCGATTACGATCTGACAGGCTTGAGCCTGCCCAATGCATTGCACTCGACACATCGCTTCCCTGTTGAAGCCGAGTACACCTTCAAAGTTTTTTTGGGCGGAGTTCGTCCGGCTGGTTCAGAACCGTTGCCGCTGGCGTTGTGGATTGACGGCAAAATCGCGCAAACCTTTGATTTTGACCCTGACGGAATCGCTTCGTTTTCCGTAGACCGGCAGGATTTCGGTTCGATGACTTACGATTTTCGCGCGCGAGTTCCCGCCGGAGATCATTGGGTTTCCGTTTCGATCCAGCGAATGTATGAAGGATTGCCGCCCACTTATGGCGGTTCGAATCCGTCGAAGCGTCCCATTCCGCCCAAGCCAGAATTCAAGCCGCCTCGCCGCGAAATACCGCCCGAACGTCTGGCCGAAATAAAAAAACAATTCGAAGCGCGGCAGGCTGAAAAGGTTCCGGTCAATGAAGCGCGCGTTACAGGTTTGGATGTCATTGGCCCCTACAACCAAATCAAAGGCGCAACCGCCGAAAGCCGGAAAATGATCTTTGTTTGCGGCCACCCCGAAGGCCAGCATCAGTCGGCTTGCGGCAGCAAAATCATCGGCAATCTGGCGCGGCGCGCCTATCGTCGCCCAATCGCTTCGGAAGAAGTCAGCAAGCTGACCGCTTTTATCGCAATGGCGCAAAAACGCGGCGATTCCTTTGAAGAGGGCTTGGTGCAGGCGCTTCAGGCGATGCTGGTTTCGCCACACTTCCTGTTCCGAATCGAACAAGACCGCAAAAACGCAACTGCTGACGCGATGCAGCAAATTGGCCAGCACGAACTGGCTTCGCGGCTGTCGTATTTTTTGTGGAGCAGCATGCCGGACGATGAATTATTGCGATTGGCGGATGAACAGAAACTTCGCAAACCCGAAGTGCTGACGGCACAGGTTCAGCGAATGCTGAAAGATCCAAAATCCTCTTCGCTGGTGGAAAACTTCGCCGGACAATGGCTGGAGCTTCGCCGCTTGGAATCTGCCAAACCAGACCGCGACCGCTTCCCGCAATTCGACGAATACTTCCGCATGTCAATCCGCCGGGAAACGGAACTGTTTTTCGACAACATCATTCGGCAAGACCGCTCGTTGCTGGATTTCATTGATGCGGATTATTCATTCCTGAATGAACGGCTGGCGCGGTTTTACAAAGTCCCAGGCGTTTCGGGGCCGGAGTTCCGCAAAGTGACATTTCCCGCAGATTCCAATCGCGGAGGCATTCTGACGCAAGCCAGTGTACTGACCGTGTCGTCGTACGCGACCAGAACTTCAGTCGTACTTCGCGGCAAATGGATTCTGGACAATGTGTTGAACGCGCCGCCGCCACCTGCACCGCCGGGCGTTCCGAACTTGGACGAAACCAAAATCGGAACTGCGGCTACGTTGCGGCAACAGATGGAACAACATCGCACGAATCCAACGTGCGCGGCCTGCCACGCGCGGCTTGATCCGTTGGGCTTCGGACTGGAAAATTTCGACGCCATCGGCGGCTGGCGAACCATGGACGGCAAATTCCCGATTGACTCGTCCGGCATTTTGCCCGACGGCAGAAGCTTCAAAGGCGTGGCTGAGCTGAAAACCATTTTGAAAGCCGACCGCGATTCGTTTGCCGAAGGCGTGACAGATAAACTGCTGACGTATGCGTTAGGTCGGGGACTGGAACGGTACGACCGCGTGACAGTCAAGCAAATGGCGCGGCAGGTGGCGGTAAAGGAATATAAGTTTTCAAGTTTGGTGATGGAAATCGTGAATAGCTTGCCATTCCAGTACCGGCGAGGCACAGTTTCACAAACAGCAAAAACGAATTGAGATAACAAATAGCTCTACTGTAGGAGAGACGACAGAAATGATTATCACACGCAAAAAACTTCCGCGAAGAACTTTCCTGAAGGGCATTGGAACCGCTCTGGCACTGCCAATGCTTGACGCCATGACACCCGCGCTGGCTGCTGCGCCGAAAGCTCCGGTCAGATTGGCGTTTTTGTACGTTCCCAATGGCGTGGTCAACATTGATTGGTGGCGACCCCAAGGCGAAGGCCGGAAGTTCGAGTTTTCGCGCCTGATGAAGCCGTTGGAATCTTTCCGTGAAGATATTTTTGCGTTGTCTGGTTTGAATGATCACAACGGCAACGCGCTGGGCGATGGCCCCGGCGATCACGGCAGAGCCGGAGCTTCCTTCCTGTCCGGCGTGCATTGCAAAAAGACCGCAGGTGCTGACATTCAAGCTGGCATTTCCGCCGATCAAGTCGCCGCGCAAGCTCTAGCGTCGCAAACGCGTTTTGCTTCACTGGAACTGGGTTGCGAAGATTCACGCACTGTCGGCAATTGCGATTCCGGCTACAGTTGCGCGTACACCAACAGCATTTCGTGGCGAACGTCAACCACGCCGAATCCGCCGGAAATCAATCCGCGAATGGCGTTTGAGCGGTTGTTCGGAACTGCCGATTTGAGTCTGGCGCCGGAAGTTCGCGCGCGCCGCTCCGAATATCGCAAGAGCATTCTGGATATGGTGCGCGAAGACACGCAGAAGCTGACCGGCAAGCTCGGCACAAACGACAAGCGTAAACTGGACGAATACCTGTTCGCCGTCCGCGAAATTGAAACCCGGATCGAGAAAGCCGAAAAAGAAAATCGCGAAGTGGCTCCCCCGTTTGAAAAACCTGCTGGCATTCCGACGACATTCCAGGAATACGTCAAATTGATGTGCGACATTCAGATGGTTGCCTTCCAAACCGACCTGACGCGCGTTTCGACGCTGATATTCGCCCGCGAAGGCAGTATGCGCGTGTACCCTGAAATCGGCATCAACGATCCGCATCATCCGCTGACGCACCATCGCGGCATCGCTGAATGGATCGAAAAGGTCGCGGTAATCAACACCTTTCACGTCAAACTGTTCGCTGAATATTTGCAACGGTTAAAAGACACGAAAGAAGGTGATGGTTCATTGCTCGACAATTCGATGATCGTGTATGGCGCTGGCATCAGCGATGGCAACAAACACAATCACGAAGACCTGCCCATCATTTTGGCCGGACGCGGCGGCGGAGCCTTCAAACCCGGTCGCCACATCTTTTTCAAACCCGGCATTCCAATTACGAACCTGTATCTGACTTTGCTGGATCGAATGGGCGTCAACCCTGAAAAAATCGGCGACAGCACGGGCAAGTTCGACCACTTAAGCGACCTGAGTCGCGCGGCATAAGGTCGGAACGAATTGAACCCACAAAAGGCACAAAAGACATAAAACAACATCATCGTCTTTTGTGCCTTTTGTGCTTTTTGTGGTGGGCATTTTCCCCTGACTGAATTCAGTTCTGTCTTCTGAATACACAATGAAACGCATCAAGCTGCTTTCGCTACTGCTTTTATTATTGGCTTCGATGAACGGGCTGACGTTGGCAGCCGAGCTAAGCGCTGGAGTCGCGCGCGTGGAAATCACACCGCCGGTTGGCTTTCCGATGGGTGGTTATACTGCGCGACAAGGGCCATCCACAGGCATTCACGATCCGCTGTTTGCAACTGTGCTGGTGCTGAAAGCCGACGGCGTCAGCATGGCGATTGTCAGTTGCGATTTGCGCTCCTTCCCTTCCGAACGAATCATCACCTTGGCGCGCGAGCGCAAGCTGGCCGAGCATGTGTTGATCGTCGTCACGCACAATCATTCCGGCCCTATGACCTGGGAAGACAAAAGCTGGCCCAAGCCTGAGCGTTCGTGGTTCACCGAAACCGAAGACAAAATCCTGACCGCAATCGAAGAAGCTTCGAAAAAGATGTTTCCCGCTCGCATTGCCGCAGGCGTCACCGAAATCTATCTTGGCCACAACCGCCGCAAGGTCGCCGCCGACGGCAAAGTCACCATGTTCTGGCGCAACGCGGAAAAGCTTCCGACTTCGCCGATTGATCCCAGCCTCGGTGTGATTCGTGTGGACGATGAAACCGGCAAACCGCGCGCAGTGATCGTCAACTACGCTTGCCACGCCGTCGTGCTGGGACCGGACAATCGCCAGATTTCGGCGGACTATCCGGGCTATGTGCGCCAGCGTATCGAACGCGAATTGCCAGACGCGTTTTGCCTATTCACGCAAGGCGGCGCGGGTGACATCAATCCTTATCTGGACAAACAGCCTGTTGCCGAAAATGGGTTTAGAGAGGCTGAAACAATGGGTAACGCCCTGGCCGAAGAATCTTTGAAAGTTGCACGAAAACTAAAGCCGGAAGCCAACTCGTCCGCAAAGCTTCAGGCCATCGCTGAAGTCAAAGAATTCCGCGACCGATGGGATACGGACAAAACCGTCAAAGCCGGGCTGACGACCTTGCTGCTGAACAACAACATCGCCATTGCCACGATGCCCGGCGAACCGTTCGTAGATTTGCAGATCGCGTTGCGCGACAAATCGGAAATCGCCAACACGTTTCTGTTTGGCTACACCTACAGCGCGGGCGGCGAATGGGTCGGCTATGTGCCGACGCTCAAGGCGGCAACCGAAGGCGGTTACGGCGCCGGATACAACACCCGCATCGAAGTCGGTGCTGGTGAAGCAATGATTGATCGCGCCATCGTCAATCTGTTCAAACTGCAAGGAAAGCTCAAAACCTCACCGAGTTTTTGAGCTGGAGAAAATCCATGCGTCGCATTTATTGGTTGATGATTTTGTGTTGCGCAATGAGTGTTTCGGCAAACTCGCAAACCGCTTTGCGAGCTGGAGTTGCTCGCGTAGACATCACGCCGCCGCTTGGCGTGGATATGTGGGGCTACTTCGACCGTTCCGGTCCAGCGAACGGAAAGCTCGATCCGCTGTTTGCGCGCGTGCTGGTGCTGGATGACGGGCGACAATCGGTTGCGGTAATTACACTCGATCTTGGGCGCAGCTTCGGGCCGCCGCAAATTGCGTGGCTGCGCGATAAAGCGCGCCGCCAGCATGCCGTCGCTGAAATCATGCTGATTGCTTCGCACACGCACTCAGGCCCCGTGCTTGACGACAGTTACGATGACGGCGTGCCGGAATGGGAGCAGCGCGCGCTGGAAAAAATCGCCGATTCGATTGGCGAAGCCGTTTCAAAACTGAAAGCCGCGCGCATCGGCGTTGGATTGGGACAAGCGACGCTTGGCCACAATCGCCGAATTATTCAATCGGACGGTTCCGTCAAAATGCTCTGGCGCAACAGCACTGGCCAGCAAACTGGAATGATTGATCCCACCGTCGGAGTCATTCGCGTTGACGATGCCAATGGAACTCCGATGGCCATTCTGGTGAATTACGCCTGCCACCCTGTAATTTTCGGGCCGGACAATTTGCGCTATTCAGCAGATTATCCCGGCGCAATGGCCAAGCTGGTAGAAGCAAGTTTCGACCAGAAACCGATCTGCTTTTTTCTGCAAGGCGCTCCCGGCGACATCAATCCGATGATGGACAAAACGCCGTTGGCGGAAAATGCCGATGCCATCAAAATCGAAATCGGCGAACAACTTGGCCGCGAAGTCGTGCGCGTCGCCAAAACAATTAAGCCCGAAATATCAGCAACGCCCCAAGTCGCCTTCCTCAGCGAAGAGCTTCGCTTTCGCAATCGCTGGGATCTGGATTCGATGCGGCAAATGATGACGCTGGCGTTTCCTCCTGCGCTGGCCAAACGCTATCAACGGTACATCACGCCGGAAATTGTCGCTTCGGTGACAACCTTGGTTATCAATAAACAGATTGCACTGGTCGGTTTGCCGGGCGAACCGTTCGTTGGACTGCAACTGCTGCTGAAATCGCGTTCGCCGCTGGCGACAACCTTTATGACCGGATACACGAACGGCTATTACGGCTACTTCCCCACGATTAGTGCGGCGGTGGCTGGCGGTTACGGGGCGAACACATTGGTCACGCGCGTTGAAGTTGGCGCAGGCGAACGAATGGTGGATCAAGGCTTGATTCACATTTACCGCGTGCTGGGAAAGCTGAAAGACAAACCCGAACAGCCTTGAATACGAAAGGTTCAGACGCTCAGACATAATCTCTTTTCATTTTCCACTTGTCAGTTTCTATTTTTCATTTGTCATTGCTTACGGACAACTCGAAAACAATGGCAAATAAAAAATCAAAAATGGAAACTGGTAAATAAAATTCCCGAATTGTTTTTGCGCGGCTACTCATTATTGGAGAAGAAATCTTATGAAAAAGATCATTTGTCTCGTGGCGAGCTTGTTGCTTTTTGCTGGCCTAGCTCAAGCGCAAGATCGCGTTGAGCAGTGGAAAGGCAAAACCGTGATGGTGTTCACACCACATCCTGACGATGACGTGTTCGGCTGTGGCGGCACGCTTTCTTTGCTGGCCAAGAACGGGAACAAGATCATCGTTGTGATTTACACCAACGACAACAAAGGCTCGTTTGATTTGGAAATGACCAGTGAACGGCTGGCCCGCATTCGCAAAGCCGAGCAGGAAGCCGCAATGGAAGTCATCGGCATTCCAAAAGCCAACATTATCTGGATGGGTTACGAAGACGGCGAACTGGAATACGCCGAACCGAAAGCGTTATGCGGACAGGCGACGAAACTGATTCGCCAGTATCGCCCCGACGTCGTGTTCAGCGTTGATCCCGGCGAATGGTATGAACGCTGGCACAAGAGCGATCATCGAATGGGCGGCTTCAATACAGCGGATGCGATTCGCGCGGCTGAGTTTCACCTGTACTATCCCGATCATTTGCTGGTGGATGGCTTGAAGCCTTACAAAGTGCCGCTGATGATGTTTTATTACGCCGCCAGCGAAGCCAATTACTGGGTAGATATCACCGACACGGTTGACCAGAAAATCAGAGCAATCACCAAACACGTCAGCCAGTTTGAACCTTCGATCAACAAATATCGTCCCGATTGGGATCCGAAAGATTTGGAAAAGCTGGTGGAATATCTGAAAGGCCGAGGAACCAAAAAAGACGGCAAAGTTGTCGAAGCATTCCGCCGCGCCACTGACTTCAACTCGCAATAAAAGTGCAGGTGCTCCAGGATGTGTAAACGAGCATTTTCAATCGGAGCAGGGTTTCTTCTGGCGTTTTTAGCTGCCTGCCGCCAGGAAGTCACTCAGCCGTTTGATGCAGCACCATTTCACACGCCCAAACCTGCGGAAGCCAACCAGCCTGCCAAACAGAACTCCGGCAAATTGATTCACGTATTGGTTGCGCTGTGCGATAACCAGTTTCAAGGGATCGTGCCTGTACCGGCAAAGATCGGCAACGGCGACGATCCGGCAAACAATCTTTATTGGGGAGCGGCTTTTGGCGTAAAGACGTTTTTCAAACGTGCAGGTGATTGGAAACTGCTTGCCAGCATTCAAAACCCGACCAGCGAAATTCTTGAACGGCTGGTTTTCAAACATTCTGCCAAAGAAGTTTTCCTTGTTGCTGACGCGTATCGAGGACGCGAAATCAAACGAACCATCGCTGATTTTTTTGAATTCAGCGCGGGCCGTGGAACGAAAACGATCAAAGTCAAAGCTGGCAATGAAATAGAACTGCATATCGGCGGCAGCGCAGATTTGATTGCATACGTCGGTCACGATGGATTGATGGATTTTTCCCTCGATTCGCTGTCACAAAAAGCCGATAACCGGCGGCGCGACACCGTCATGCTTGCATGCATCAGCAAACGATACTTTGCGGAACCATTGCGCGCGACAGGCGCAAATCCTTTGTTATGGACGACTGGCTTGATGGCTCCGGAAAGCTACGTATTGAAGGCTGCGGTTGATGGATGGATTGTGGGTGAGAGCGGCGAACAAACCAGAAAGCGCGCCGCAACGGCTTATAACCAGTATCAGCACTGCGGACCAAATGCAGCGTTGAAGCTGTTTGCAACCGGCTGGTAAGGACCATTTCCCCAGCCGAACAGATCACAAAATCTTGTTCGGCTGGAGATGCTGAAGACGCTTACCAATTCGTTTATTGAAGCACGAAATTGAAACTCAACACGCCCTGCACTTTGACTGGAACAGTACTGAGTGTCGTTGGGGTAAAAACCCACTGCCTGGCGGCGTCAACGGCTGCTTGACGCAACATAGGATGACCGTTAATTGCCTGCGCTTCAATCACTCGGCCTTCTTCGGAAATCGTCACCACCACTTGAACCATTCCTGCTGCTCGAGCGGCTTTAGCGATCTGCGTGTAAACCGGAACTTGCCGTTTCACAGCCTTCCCTTGCAAAACACCTTCTGACACTCTGGTCGTGCTTGGTGGCTTGACCTCCGGCTTTTTCACTTCCGGTGTTGGCGTAGGCGGTGGGGGTTGTGGCGGAGGCCCATCATCTTTGATGACCTTGCAGCCTATACAGCCGTTCGGATCGCCGATTCCCGGAGGCAAACCAGGGGTGCCCGTTGTCAGGGGTTGGGGACTTCGTCTAAGGTCAACATTCGCAAGGTCGGGAGGAATATCAACAATCTTCTTTGGCGGAGTAAAGATGTCCAGCGGCGCATCCGCTCGGACATTTTGTAGTTTAGCGACTGGCGCTGGCGCGCTAGGAGCTGGCGGAACGGGAGGAGCAATAAGAGTTGCCAGATTGTATTCCTCTGCCAAAGCCGGGCTGAAGCCAATGACAGTTCCTATGCCTAGCGCCAGCAACGCAATCCCATAAATTGCTGTTGTTACGACAAAGTACCGACCGGCGCGTTTGCCGCTTTTTCGTTTCGATGATTCAACCAATACGTCGAACATAGTGTTTCTCCTTGTTGGCTGCGCGCAACATTCGCAGTATGGGTTAAGACAATCAGCCGATGGATTTCAAAAGTTCTCAATTCAGATTCTCGGTCTGCAAACCAATGGGAGTCGTTCCGGCGGCTTTCATCACGTCCACGACTTTGACGATTTCACCGTAATGCAATCCGCGCGGAGCTTTCAGGAAAACAGCCTTTAGATTTTCCGGGCGACCATCCAGCGCGCGATGCAGCAAGGCTTCCAGTTCTGGCAGAGTTGCAGCAGGCGTGGAATTCAACTGATAGCCGCCTTCACGATTCAGAGTAACAACCAAACTCAAATCACTCTCCTGCTTGATTGGCGGTGCCTTGAGCGGAATCTTCGCTTCAAAGCGCGCCGGTTTCATCGGGCTGATGACCATAAAGATAATCAGCAACACCAGCAGCACATCAATCAGCGGAGTGACATTGATAAACGGCGTTGCTGAATTGTTCTTCTTTTGCATTGCATCTCCCTGCCGCGCTTAACCGGTCGCGGAACTGATTCGGCACACACCTCGGCATCCCGGCTTGATGGCCGCAGGTGTTTTTGTTTTTTGGGTAGAAGTGTCCCTGCCAATTGCGTTGAACAATCGGCTTCGGGACTGCCTCAAACTTTCGTTGAATTGGCCAGCTTAGCCGGAGATGCTGGCTTTGATGTCAATCTTGCTGAGAATAAGCACCGCTTCGGGGCTGGTAACTTGTTTACGAGGAGTAGGCTGAAAACTCGCCTGCTGCGTAATCGCAGTCGAAAACCTGGTCAGGGTCGCCGGATCGTTCGGCGTGATCATTTCATTGATTGAAGCTCGCCCATCTTTGCGCACTTTGAGCGTAACAATCACTTCGTCATTTTCCGAAAGACTCGCTCCCAGATTCAAAAGCTCACCTGACGGTGTAAATACCGGCGGCGGCTGTGGCTGAAAGATCGCCATTCTGAACTGGATACCCGTGTCGGTTGCTGGCGGCGGCACAACTTCCTCACCGACCAGAACTTCTCGCAGGGCTTCTGCCAAAGCCAGTGTGCGATAGGCGGGCTGCATCACTCCTGCCAATGTGGTGATAAACATTACCGAAGAAACCAGGGCTCCAATGCCTTGCGAAAACAATCGAGTGCGCCACAGATCTATCAATTCCGCGCGACTGCGTTTGATCTTTTCGTGCGCCCGCGCTTCGACGCGTAAAGCTGCCTGAATCTGCGAAGTCAGGTCAATCTTTGCCTTATTGGTCATCGGCGGCTTCGGCACTTCCAAGGCTTGCAATCCGGAGCGCAGGCTGCGCATTTCGGCAGCTTGGCGGCGGCAATCGGCGCATTCCCGCAAATGTTTCTGCAACGCGACCTGTTCGCGTTCATCGGCTTGACCGTCAAGCTGGGCAGAATATAGCAATGGAAAATCCGAACAAATCATGGCTCGTAAAATCTCAAATCAGTTTTTCAAGCGGCGCTGCTCATCGTGAGCGTGTTGTTGTAAAGAACCAAAAACCGGTTGTTGCTGACCCGTCTTCGGTTCGTTCGAGTTTCGCCGACCCATCGGCTATGAGCGTCGAAAAAAAACGCTCACGATGAGCACCACCGCCTGAAATGTCACCCGCGTGAATGCAAGGTGAATATTGTTTCTCCTGCTTGAACTGCTTCGCGCAACATCTCGCGCCCGCGAGCGATGCGTGATTTCACTGTGCCCACTGAAACTTCCGTGACGTAGGCAATCTCTTCGTAACTCAATCCTTCAATGTCTCGCAGTATGACTGCGATGCGAAAATCTTTTTTCAAATCGCCCAAACCCGCTTCAATTCGCCGACCGCGTTCGCGCGACAAGGTTTCGACTTCGGGCGAAACAGCGTCGCTTTCCAGGCTGTCGCCTAAAGAGCGGTCATCGTCACTGTTCAACCCAAGCGGCGCATCCAGCGAAGCCGTGAAGTTGCGCTGACGCCGTCGCCACCATCGCTGTGTGCTATGGGCTTGATTGATGGCAATGCGGCAAATCCAGGTTTTCAAACTAGCGTCGCCGCGAAAGCGCGCAAAGTGGCGATAAATTTTCAAAAACGTTTCCTGAGTCGCGTCTCGCGCGTCCTCAGCATCACTCAAAATTCTGAAGGACAGGGCATAAACCAGCGGTTGAAACTCTTCCACCAACTCGTCGAACGCGGCCATTTCGCCGGCCTTCAGCCGCGCGATCAGTTTGGATTCGTAAGGGCCGACCTGAGCAGCGCGTGGAGCTTCCCGCTCCGCCGCCTTCTCAGCGACTC